>JAEINW010000116.1 GCA_016342715.1 Salinivirgaceae bacterium
TAAATTCTAAGCTATATCATTTATGATTGACCTTTTCAAAAATTTTAGCTTGCTCCACAACTTTTCAATATGATCCAAAAAAAAGCTGCATCGGAGGAAGCAGCTTGAAATTATCAAAAATTATTCTTTACAATTTTGCTTTAATAGCCTTGGTATATTCTTCAAATCCTGGTTTTTCTAATAAGGCAAACATATTCTTTTTGTAGGCTTCAACTCCGGGTTGATCAAAAGGATTAACACCCAAAATATATCCTGAAATTCCACAAGCTATTTCGTAGAAATAAATTAATTGTCCAAGGTAGTATTCATTAAGTTTAGGTAATTCAATTCTAATATTTGGAACGCCACCATCAACATGCGCAAGAATGGTTCCTAATTCAGCCATTTTGTTCACTTCGTCCATTCTTTTACCTGATAGGTAATTTAGTCCGTCAAGGTTGGCATCATCTTTTTCAAGAACTACTTGTGTATTTGGTTTTACTACAGAAACCACCGTTTCGAAAATCATCCGTTGACCTTCTTGAATGTATTGACCCATGCTATGCAAGTCAGAAGTAAAATCAACACTTGCCGGAAAAATACCTTTCCCTTCTTTTCCTTCACTTTCACCATACAATTGTTTCCACCATTCGGCTATGTAATGCAATTTTGGGTTGTAGTTAGCCATTATTTCAACGTTCTTGCCTTTATTTAAAAGAACATTTCTTACAGCTGCATATTGAGCGGCAATATTTTTTTCAAAAGAAATATTGGAATGGGTATTGTCTTGCATATCCACCGAACCTTTAACAAAATCGGAAATATTAAAACCTGCTATAGCAATTGGTAAAAGACCAACGGGTGTTAGTACACTAAATCTACCACCCACATTGTCAGGAATTATAAATGTTTTATATCCTTCTTGATTGGCTAAGATTCTAAGCGCCCCTTTGCTTTCGTCGGTAATTGCGACAATTTTATTTGCAGCTTCTTCTTTGCCATATTTTTTTTCAAGATCAGCTTTTAAAATTCTAAATGCAAGAGCTGGTTCAGTGGTAGTTCCCGATTTTGAGATAACTACAATACCCCACTTTTTTGTATTCAGTAAACTGCGCAATTCGGTCATATAGTCTTCACTAATATTTTGCCCGGCATATATCACTAAAGGATCCTTTGTTGGTTTGGCTGCTGCAAAATTATCCGACAAGGCATCAATAATTGCTTTTGCTCCCAAATAAGAACCACCAATACCAATAACAACTACAACTTCACAATTTTTCTTAAAATTGTCAGCAGTGCTTTGAATATCTTTTATTTCTTCATAAGAAATTGCCGATGGAAGTTCAACCCATCCAAGGAATTCGCTTCCTTTTCCTGTGCCATTGTAGAGGGCCTTAATGTGGTTTTTAATTTCATCTTGATAGGCTAAAATTTCCTTTTCCTGAATGAAATTAAGTGTTTTGCTGTAATCTAATTTAATGTTTTCCATGTTCACGTTTAAATTATCAATATTGAGGTGTGAGTATTTTGTTAGGTTAACTTTTCTGTGAGCTCATTAATAATTCGTTTGGGAGATTTTTTAGCATAAAGAATTTCATACACGCTATCGGCAATTGGCATATCCACATTATGTTGCTTGTTAATTTCGAAAATACATTTTGATGCATAGTAGCCTTCGGCAACCATGTTCATTTCGCTTTGAATGTATTTTACTGAGTAGCCTTTGCCAATCATGGCTCCAAAGTGGCGGTTCCTACTAAATTGGGAATAGGCTGTAACCAATAAGTCGCCTAAATAGGCACTATTTTTTATATCTCTATTTATCGGATAAACGGCATCAGTAAATCGTTTCATTTCACGAATGGCATTTGAAATTAAAACTGCTTGAAAGTTATCTCCAAATCCTAAGCCATTGCAAATACCTGCCGCCAGCGCATAAATGTTTTTAAGAACTGCTGCATATTCTGTTCCAAGAATATCGTCAGAAATTACTGTTTTTATATAATGGTTGTTATATAAATTTGCAATCGTCTTTGCTTTCTCTTCATGCATAAATGAGATAGTCAGGTAAGAAAGCCTTTCCAAGGCTACCTCTTCGGCATGGCAAGGACCCGTAATAATGCCCAACGATTCATAAGGGACCTTATATTTTTGGTGCAAATATTCGCCAACCAATAAATTATCGTCAGGAATAATCCCTTTTATGGCCGATATTATGGTTTTTCCTTGCAACGAAAGCGTAAGTTTTTCCAATGCAAATTTTAAATATGCCGATGGAATGATAAATAAAATGGTATCAGAATTTTTAACCAATTCATTTATATCGTTTGTGAGATTTAATAAACTAGGATCAAATTCAACATCGCTTAAATACAAAGGATTATTACCAAATTCTTTTAAGTGATCAATAACTTCTTGTTCGTGAATATACCAGTTTATTGGCTCTTTTTTTTCTTGAATTATTTTTGCATTTGCAGTTGCCCAGCTTCCAGCTCCAACAATTCCAATTCTTCCTAATTTAAACATTTTGTTTTGTTTTAATTCGGGTCAAATATACAATAAATTGATCTTTTTAAGAAGCCAAAGAAGTTAAGTTATTCCTTGAAATTATTGGGTTTTGTATATTGCGTAGCTATAATATTTTATTATTCGATCGTCGGGAGGAATACTCATTATCCAGCTGGTAATATCTTTGTAGTTTATTTTACCTGTGTAATAAATATCTTCTTTTAAGAAAACTAACACTAGGCGATTTAGTTCTTTGTCTTTCTTTTCCGATTCAAGAGTCAACTCATAAGGATCCATAATTTTTGGGTCGGGGAAAGTGTATTTATTTTGAGCTAAAAGTTTTTTGGAATGTTCGTATGCATTTGGTAATAATACATATGATTTATCAGTAAATACAAAAGCTCGAATAAAGCAGTCTTTGGTTGGCTTAATAGTAAATGTTAGGCCATCTCCAGCATTATATAGCATTTTTATTCCATCAACCCATGCGTCGAATGCCAGATCTTTTTTGGTCTTATATTTTATTACACTACAGTTAATAGTTAAGTTGCATTTAATATTTCCCTCATTATCTATTTCAAATAATTGATGGCTTATGTTAATATCTTTTATGGTTCCATTAATGTTCGATAATATATCAGAAGTAAATAAGTCTTCCATAGTGTTGTCCGATTCGCTTCTAAAATAGTCAGAGTAAGAGCTAATGTTTTCTTCAATACCAGCCGATTTTAATGCGTTTACTTTGGCATTATTGATGGCCTTTTGTTTTACTTCTTCAGGTGTTTGCGATGCACTACCAACCGCTACTCCCTGTATGTTATTAACTTTATGTTCCGAGCTTTTTCTTTGTGAAAAGACTAAACTAGTTGAACAAAGAAAAACAAACAGGAAACAGGTTCGTAATTTCATGATTAATAAATTTGATTGATTTCAACAAATTGACCTTCAGTAATTTTGAATACTGACCATTTGGTACCTCTCGATTGTTGAGGAACTTGAAACAGGTAAAGCAAACGACCTTGGCCATAAACTTTAACCGTTGCTTTGGATTTGGATAAAGCAGAGGACCCGCCATCCGATTTATTGGAATAATCATGAATCATATACTCGTAGGTGGCTAAATCGTCAACATCCCTAATAGTAATAGTTTCCGGACCATAGCCATCCATATCATCACGGTCAAGTTTACCCGAACCATCGGAAAGTATTTGTGTATGTCTGTAGGAAATATGGTAGCCATTTTGTTTTATAAAATGCGCATCTAAATCTTTTGGCGATGCTTCCCAATCAAGAATGATGCGAATATCTTTTAAATCGAGCACTGGTGAAACGGAAAAGCGATTAAAAAATAGGGTTCCTGCAAGTACTTCAATTTTAAAATCACTGCTTATAAATTTTGCACATTCAAAATGAACCAATAATACGCCATCTTCTTCAGGAACAGGAAACCTTGCTTTTCCTTCGGCATCGGTAAGGTATTCATCCAGTTCACCAATAGTAATAGTTGCATCATGAATGGGTTCCCCGTCTAATGCATTAAAAAAGCGCAGGGTTAAATTATTATTGTCTTCTTCTTCAAAAACATCATCAAATTTATCTTTAAATTTATCTTCTTTCCCTTGAGCAGTAACAATTATAGTGGTTAATAATAATGATAGGATAATGGTAATTTTTTTCATAATATTTTTTTGAATTGATGATAAAAATAAAAATTATAGTTTTTTTATAAAAATGCACATTTATTTGCAATTATGATAGTACAGATACAATTATTTCTTAATTAGTTGCTTCTTGAATTAAAAAGGTTTACATCGGAACTATAATAAAGTTTTATTATTTTTATATGTCCAAATTCAAAAGATTACAATTATGTCAGAAAATAAGAAATTTGCAATTGTTTTATCGGGTTGTGGGGTTTTTGATGGTGCAGAAATACATGAAGCAACCTTAACTATGCTTGCCATTGACAAAGCGGGTAGTACTTATCAATGCTTTGCTCCAGACATTGAACAACACCATGTAATAAATCATATTACTGGAGAGGAAATGCCTGAGAAAAGGAATGTATTGATTGAATCGGCAAGAATTGCACGAGGAAAAATAAAGCCCTTATCGGAATTTAAGGCGACTGATTTTGATGCCCTTGTTTTTCCTGGGGGATTTGGTGCCGCAAAAAATTTATCAACCTTGGCTTTTGACGGTTCAAATTGTAAGGTGAACCCTGAGGTTGAAAACGCAGTGCTTGAAATGGCTCAAGCAAATAAAGCCATAGGAGCTTTATGTATTTCACCCGCAGTAATGGTTAAAATACTAGAAGGGGCAAGCGTAACAATTGGCTCTGACCAAGGAACCATTGACGCTATTAACGCTATGGGTGGCTCACACGAAGCGAAAAACCATGGTGAAGTTACTGTTGATGAAAAATATAATTTAGTTACTACGCCTTGTTATATGCTTGGTGCAAGCATAAGCCAAATTGCTGAAGGGGCTGAAAATGTTATTAATACTATTTTAAAAATGTAGTTATTTTCTAGTTTGGATGGTTAATACCATTCGTACTAATTAATCATCGAACTTATGAAAACACTCACAATTTTCAGACACGCCAAATCGAGTTGGGATAATGCCGACTTGAGTGATTTTGAGCGTCCCTTATTGCCAAAAGGCATTAAGCGCACCAAAAAAAGTTGCCAGTGGATGAAAGAAAACAATATTATTCCTGATTTAATTGTTTCTAGTCCGGCAGAACGAGCAAAATTAACAGCACAAATAATTCAAGAGCAAATCGGCTCAGATATAAAAATTGAATTTGAAACAAATATGTATCCTGGGAACCAAGATCAAATACTTGAGATTTTAGAAAATACTGATATAAATTGCAATCATTTATTAATTATTGGTCACAATCCTGGAATTACTGACATAACTAACTGTTTAACAGGCGAAGAGAATATCGAATGGATGCCCACGTCGGGTTTTGCAACCTTGTTTTTTGATACCAATAAGTGGAGCAGAATAAGAAATAAAAAAGCCCAATTAATGCATTATATTGAACCAAAAGGTATCCAAAAAACGATTGATTAATTTCTATTTATGATAAAACTAAACAATTCAAAAGCGAGATATTTTGACCGGGAGATAAGTTGGTTAAAATTTAACGAACGTGTTTTGCAAGAGGCCGATGATGAGAGAAATCCATTGAATGAGCGACTTAAATTTTTAGGAATTTTCTCGAATAATTTGGATGAGTTTTTTAGAGTGCGTGTGGCTACTTTGCGTCGTTTAATAGAACTTAAGAAGAAAAACTATCAGGAAGATGTTATCACATTCGAACAATCACTAAATCAGGTAATGGTTGAAGTAAACTATCAACAACAAAAATTTGGGATCATTTACGAAAATATTATCAAGCAGCTTACCAAGCATAATATTTACTTAATTAATGAAAAGGAATTAGATGAGGAGCAGGGGACGTACGTTCGAAGTTACTTTCGTGATAAAATCAGGCACTGTTTATTCCCAATAATGTTAAAAAATTTTAGGGCAGGAACCCATTTGTCTGATCAAGCTATTTATTTAGCAGTTACCTTAATGCGTACCGATAATGCGGAAAAAGATGCCTATGCAATAATAGAAATTCCAACCAGTGTTGCGGGAAGGTTTATTGTATTGCCCGAGGACAATGGGAAAAAGTATATTATTATTCTCGATGACGTGGTTCGTTATTGTATGGACGAAATATTTGCTAGGTTTAAATACGATAACTTTAAAGCCTTTACATTTAAGTTTACACGAGATGCAGAGTTGGATATCGACAATGATGTTTCCAAAAGTTTTCTCGAAATAATGGCTGAAAGTCTGATTCAACGTAAAAGAGGCTCTGCTTTACGCTTTGTGTATGATAGAGAAATGTCAGAAGACCTATTAAAAGCAGTTACTTCTAAGTTAAAGGTTTCTGCCACCGATAATATTGTAGAGGGGGGAAGGTATCATAATTTTAAAGATTACATGGGCTTCCCAAATTTGGGTGGTTCAGAATTAGAATACAATGACGTTACGCCCTTACCGCATAAAGATATTCCCGAAGGAAGCAGTATTATTAGGGCAATTCGCAAAAAAGATATTATGTTGCATTATCCGTATCAAAGTTTCCAGTATATCGTGGATTTGTTGCGTGAGGCTTCTATGGATCCAAAAGTGCGATCGGTAAAAATGACCATCTACCGTGTGGCAAAACCTTCGAATATTATAAATGCCCTAATTAATGCTGCGCGAAACGGAAAGCGTGTGACGGTTTTTATGGAACTACAGGCAAGGTTCGATGAAGAGGCAAATATTTATTGGTCGGAAAAATTACAAGAGGCGGGCGTAAAAGTGTTGCATACCATTCCAGGTTTAAAAGTGCATAGTAAGTTAATTCTTATAAAACGAAAAGAAGGCGCTGACTATAAGTATTATGCAAATATTGGAACAGGTAATTTTCATGAAAAAACAGCTAGTTTATATGCCGATGAAGCTTTGTTAACAGCCAATAAAAGAATTACACAGGAAGTTGATAAGGTGTTTGATTTGTTTGAAGCATCCTATCGTCCCTTGCGATTTAGAACACTAATTGTTAGCCCATTTAGTACTCGAAACTTTTTTATTCGTTTAATAAACTTTGAAATTGCCAATGCAAAATTAAATAAAGAAGCTTGGATAAAAATTAAACTCAATGGTTTATCCGATGCTCGCTTAATTAATAAACTATATCAGGCAAGTCAGGAGGGTGTATGCATTGAATTAATAATTCGAGGAATTTGCAAGTTAATTCCTGGCATAAAGGGCTTAAGTGAAAATATTAAGGTTATTAATATTGTAGATAGATATTTAGAACATTCACGGGTACTCATTTTTTGTAATGGAGGTGATGAAAAATATTTCATTACCTCGGCCGATTGGATGGTTCGTAATTTGGACAATAGAATTGAAGTTACTACACCAATATTTGATCAGGATATTCAAAAGGAACTCAAAGATATTTTAAATATTCAATTACAAGACAATATAAAGGCACGGCTTCTTGATAACTATATGACCAATAATTATTATCAAAATAAAATGGAACCAATACGTGCGCAAGTTGATACTTATACTTATCTTCGGCGCATTCATCAATAACAAAAAACTGGAATGATTTACGCTGCAATTGATATAGGTTCAAATGCTGGAAGGCTTTTGGTAGCAACGGTTCATGATATTAACGGAAAAATTATTACTGAGAAAATAACTTTAGTTAGAGTGCCTTTACGATTAGGTTTTGATGTTTTTGAAAAAGGTTACATCACTCCTGAGAAACAAGATTTACTTATAAATACTTTTGATGCCTACAAACAGTTGATGAATATTTATGAACCTGTTGATTATATAGCTTGTGCAACCGCAGCTATGCGTGAAGCAGAAAACGCTCATGAGGTTTTAGAAAGGGTTAAGAATGAGGCTGGAGTAAATTTAATAACTATAAATGGTCAACAAGAAGCTGAAATAATTAGTTCCGCAGGAAATGCAAATTTGGAAAAACCTCATTTGCATTCATTGTATATTGATGTTGGTGGTGGTAGTACAGAAATTTCATGGTTTGAAGGAGATAAACTTTTATCCACAAAATCGTTTAAAATAGGTACCATTCGTTTACTTCACGATTTGGTTGCAAAAAGCGAATGGGATGATATGAAGGAGTGGGTAAAAGATTTGCATGATGCGGAAACTCCCATTAATTGCATTTGTTCTGGAGGAAATATAAATAAACTAACCAAATTATATGGGAATCGTACTAAAAATACTTTAAGCTATTCTCAATTGGTTGAAGCTCATGAGTATTTAGAAGGTTATTCTATTGAAGATAGGATGGAAATTTTAGGATTTCGGGCAGATAGGGCAGATGTGATTATTCCTGCAGCTATAATTTTTAAAAAACTTATGAAGTGGGCAAAAATCCAAGAGATTCAAGCACCAAAAATTGGTTTGGCCGATGGACTTATTGTTGAGTTGTATAAAAAAGGTAAAAATTTACCTACCGTATTTTTATAATTAAAATCAGAGTAATTTTAAAAAAGGTTGTATTTATTAGTGAAACTCAAATTTTAAAAGCGAAGCGCATTGAAATTTGTAAGATGAAGGAATCCCGATAGCGGAGCGTATCGGGATAAATGAGTTTAATACTCCGCCCCTTGGGGCTAAATACTACTATTTGAATTACTCTTCGGTACAATATTTCTTTAATACCACATAGGCTTCTTCAATACCTAATTCGCCAGCTTTACTCATGTCTAAGCAGCCTTTGTCTTTATCTTTTAAATAAATAAGAGTTAAGCCACGGTTATAATAGGCTTGTGGAATGGCATTGTTTTTTTCGAGAGCGGTGGAATAATCTTCAATAGCACCCGTAAAATCGCGAGTTAAACATTTTATATTTCCTCGATTAAAATAAGCAAAATCAAAATCAGGATTTATTTCAATGGCATGATCAAGATCCGACAATACTTCATCGTAATCGGTAAATGCAGTTTCTTCAGTTTTTTCTTCAGTTTTCACAAGCGATTTCCCATCAATTGAAATTACTTGAGAATAATCATCCAAAGAGTTTAAGTAATCAATCATTAATATACGGGTATTGGCTCTATTAAAATAGGCTAATTCAGAATTGGGATTTAATCCTATGGCCGTGCTATATGATTTTATAGATTGGTTGTAATTCTGAATCATGCTATTGAGAAGGCCTTGGTAAAAATACAAATCGGTATTATAGGTCGATTTCATTTTTTCGATTTCCGTTTTATTGAGCATTATTTTAATGGAATCTACATTTACCTCAGAAACCTCATTTGAAATGGTAAATTTTTTGTTTAAAATGTTCTTTTGATTAAGGGCTTCTAAGCTTTTTGAATAATATACTATGTTGTCATTTTCCTTTTCTCTACCTTTTTCAAGCACTAAGAAGATGGGTTGAAGATCGACTGTAACTTTTTTATTTTGAATTTTGCCGTCGCCCATGCCAATTAAGAAAAATTCAGAATCGAAATTTGTGATTCTGCTAAAGTAATCTGAGGTATCTAGGAAAACAGATCGGCTTTCCTCATCAGTGAAATTAGCTTCGTATTCTTCCATTTTCTTTTTAGCAGTTTCCTGATCGTTTAAAGCGCCAATTCTATCTCCAATTTGGAATCTGGCCGATGCTCTGGATTGATAGGCTTTAGCGAAATCTGGAAAAATCTCAATACTTTGGCTCCAGTCTTCAATAGCTCCGTAATAGTCTTTCTTTTGGAATTTTAGCCATCCTCTATTGAAATAGGGTAAAATATTTTTAGGGTTAATTTGTATGGACCTTGTATAATCGTCAATGGCACCTTTTTCATCCCCAATTTCTGATTTTAATAAGGCTCTGTTGTAATAAGTAAGTGAGTTTTCCGAATCTAATTCCAATACTTTATTGTAGTCTTCCATGGTTCCATCAAAATCTTTTGCTTCGTAGCGAATAAGAGCTCGTCTAAAATAATGTAGCGTATGATTATTTTCCATTTCAATGGCTTTATCCATATCATGTAAGGCTTTTTCATATTCCTCTAAATCAGTGTAAGCCAAAGCTCTTCGGGCATAACTTTCGGAATAGTGTGGATTTAATTTTATTGCTTCTGAAAAATCAACAACGGCATCTTTACTATTTTCCATGTTGAGTTTAGCAAATCCTCTCTGCAGATATGCATAAAAATTGGTTTTATCATATTTAACCGCATGGTTAAAATCAGTAATGGCAAGTTCATAATCTTTAAGCATTAGGTAAACATATCCTCGACTCATGTAATTGCTACTGTTCGATAGATCAAGCATTACAGCAGTTTCTAAGTCGTCAATGGCATCTTGATAATCCTGAGTAGCAGACTTAACTAATCCGCGCAAGCGATAGCCTTCGGAAAAATAAGAGTTCAATTCAATCACCTGATTAAAGTCGTCATAGGCTCCATAATAGTCGCCCAATTCAAATTTTGCAATTCCACGCAAATAATAGGCTTCCAATAAATCGGGTTTAATTTGAATAATGGTATTGAAACGCTGAATGGCACTAGGATAATCTGGTTTTCTTAAGTCATCGTATCCTTTTTGCAGGTAGTGTTCTATATTAAATTGGGCATATGAAAATACTGATATCCCAATTAAAAGAAGAGTGGTAATTAGCGTTTTATAATTTTTCATCTGTTTATTTTTTTATTAAATCGGTCAGATAGCCTGCCCCTATTATTCGGGGGAATACGTCGTAAATTACTTAGCAAAGCATTCTCACTGGCTTTATCCACAATAATTGCAGTTTGTATGTAATTTATTGCTTATGGCTATTTCATAATATGATGTTTTTTTCAGCAAAACCTGCCTGCAATAATAATGCAATTAAATATATTTTTAGCTAAATAATTATTGAGAACCAATAAAAACGTTTTACATTTATTTTTTTAATAAATGGTATATGAGTCTTTTTCATGCATATTGGTTGGCAGTTGTAGTAATAAGTATTTTATACGCCGCTTTGCTCGTATGGTTTTTAAATGGTTGGGTAAATATTCCATATTTCACAAGCTGTAGAAAAATATTAAATACAAAAGTATCTGTTGTTATTCCTTTTTTTAATGAAATTGAAACCATTGAATCGAATATTAAGTCATTATTACACCAACGTATTCAAACCACCGAATATGAGATTATTTGTGTAGATGATCATTCAACAGATGGGTCGGCGGCCATTGTTAAAAAATATGCCGAACAATACGGCCGCTTGCATTTGCTTTCAAATTCGGAAAAAGGAAAAAAATCGGCTTTGATGGATGGAATTGAAGCTGCTAAAGGTGAGCTAATTGTAATTACCGATGCCGATTGCACCTATCATGAAAACTGGCTGCATTCCATAGTTGAGTATTATGAGAAGGAAAAACCTGCAATGATTATTGGACCGGTAACCTTTAAATCAGGAAAGGGTGTTTTTAAAAAATTTCAGCAAATAGAGTTTGTGAGTTTGGTGGGAACAGGAGCGGGGGCTGCCGGAATTAATCATGCCGTAATGTGTAATGCAGCAAACCTGGCTTTTAAAAAGGAAGTTTATTCAAAGCTTGACGATCCTTTTAACATTAATTACACATCGGGCGATGATATTTTTTTAATGCATAATTTCAAACAACAAAACGAACAGATTGACTTTCTTAAATGTAAGGATGCTATAGTACAAACCACATCAACTAAAAAGCTTAAAGATTTTATAAATCAGCGGGTGCGATGGAGCTCAAAAGCTAGTGGGTATAAAGATGCAGATACGATTTTTACCGCAGGCGTTGTTTTTTTAAGTTCGGCACTAATGTTTATTAGTTTGCTTTTATTATTTAAAGATGTTAATTATTGGAAACCATTGTTGTTTCTCTATTTGGTTAAAACAGCAGTAGATACATGGTATCTGTATAAAACTTCAGATTTTTTTAAGGTTAAGCATTTACTAAAATGGATTCCTTTTTTTCAAGTTGTTTATATTTTTTATGTGGCAATAATAAGTTTAGTGAGCCTTTTTTCAATGGGTAAAAGACACCAAATTGAATTAAAAACCTCACAAAAAAAGCGAAGTAATTAATTAGCAGGATGAATTATTCTTAAAATCACTAGGCGTAAGTCCGGTATTTGATTTAAACGCTCTATTAAAGCTTGATTTTGATTGAAACCCTACACTCATTCCAATACCTTCTATTGAAAGATGATCGTATGTTGAGTTAGTCATCATTCGAATAGCTTCTTTTACCCTACATTCATTGATTACAGTTGTGAAATTGTTTTTGTAAACCACATTAATGGCTTTCGAAAGGTAGGTTCTATTTGTATTTAATAGGTCAGTAAAATGATCTAATGAAATATCTGACAAGGTGTATTTTTTATTCTTTATTAGTGCTTCCATAAAACGGTTTGCTAGGTCTTTATCAATTTCATTTATTATGGGATATTTAATTTTAGTAGATTTCGTTACTTCTTTATTATGTTTGAAATCAACCAATTCAATATTTTTTTTAACTAACCATGAGTAAGCTTTTTCTTTTGCTTTATAAACTTTTACTAAAGCAATTAGAGCAATGAATAAAAGCAATGAAAAAATGGACGACAAAATAATTTTTACTTGCTTATTTTTAAGTAATAGTTTGTTGTTTTCTATTTCCGATGCTAATAGATTTTTTTTTTGCTCTAGACTTTGTATTTCATCTTCTTTCATTTGCGATTCATACTGAACCATAGTTTTATGAATCTCAATATTGTCAATACTATCTTTTAATTGATGAAGCTTTTGTGAGTAAAACAAGCAACTATCTGTTTCATTAATTTCGACATAATAATTTATTAATGATTTGAATAAGCTTTTATAAACTCGGTGATAGTCGGCAATTTTTGCATTCTTTTTGGCTAATTCACTATAAAATGAAGCCATTTGGTAATTCTTAAGTTTTAGGTAGGAATTCATTAATCCGATATAACAAAACCCTAAACCGATATGAAAATTTGTTGTATTGCACAATTCAACAGATTTTTTGTAACAGATTATTGCATCTTCAATATTGTTAACAGATTGGTACGAATCTCCTAAATTTAAATAGTTAATACTGGCTCTGTATGGGTTATCTAACAATATGTTTATTTTTAAGGCTTCGTTAAAGGAATCAATAGCTTTTGGAAATGCTTCTATCTTCTTATATAATCGACCTAGGGTATTGTGAATTTTTGCAAGATGAATTGAATCGTTGTACTTTATACAAAGCATCATTCCAAGGTTCAGGTCTCGTAATATTTTAACAGTGTCGTTTATATATTCATGTATCTCAAACGACCACGGAAGAATGGAACACTTAATTTTTTCTAAATGATGTTTATCACAAATTTCGAGACTTTTGTTATATGAAATCTGTGCTTCAATGTAATTTCCGTTATTCCGATAACATTCGGTGGCTTTGTTAATCAGTAAAGCACTTACATCCCATGCGCCAGCTTTTTCAGCGGCATTAATTCCTCTTTGAATAATATTGGTATCGAAAGAAAAAGAGATGGACGCATGCCTTCGTAACTTATTTATATTATTGTAAAATAAAGCAAGTTCCTTACTATTTAGGATGGGAATAAATATTTCTTCAGCCTTTTTAAAACAATATTTTAGGCTATCGGCATCGCCAATTTGAATATAACACGATGCCTTTTGTAACCATAAAAATCCCTTAAAAATATTATTTGTACACTCTTCTTTTATTAAAGAATTTAATAACATAAGAGCAATCTTTGAAGAATCGTGTCTTTGGGTGTATACCGCTTTTTTAAATTTCTGAATACAAATGCTAGTATCAAAATGAAGGTAATTGTTTACGTTTCGATTATTTCTAACCTGAAATTCCCATCTTGAAATGGAATCGTTTAAAGCAGCATATGAAAAAGGTTCAATTTTATTTTGTGAGTAAATGGTTGTTGATATACCGATAATAAATATAAGTAGTGATGCTATTCTTTGTTTCATATCACTTGATAATGGGTTGTGTGTCAAAAGGCATGATTAAAAGTAGAAAATCAATATGCATTTTCAAATTCTTTTGCATATTAATCAGCGTTAGCGTAATTGGTAGAAAATGAGTGGATTACGACTATGTGATTATGTAAAATTGTATGAATTGATAAAATGATACGCTTTATAATTGCCTTCTTTAGTCATTTTACTAAACTTTGATTTACAATAATTAAAAAAACAATCTATGGAAAACAAAGAATTAGGACCTGACGATGTTAACAAAAAAGTGCGTGAAATTTTAGATGCTGCATTCTATACCTTTTCAGTTGAGGCTATGGATGATAGTGGGCGTCAACCAGGATCGAGAGCCGAAATTGAAGAAGTAAAGAAATTAATGATTCAAGCCAGAGATTTAAATCCTACCGATCAGGAGTTAATTACTGAAATTGAAGAGTATGAGGCAATTTGTAATGAAGCTTATGAACGCAGGTTTGTTGGGTTTAAATGGTTAATGATTATTGCGGGTCTTTATGCTTCGTTCTTTTTTTATAATGGATGTTCAACCCTAAAAGATAGAGGAGAGCTAACGCAAGAAATAGCAGCCACACGTTTAACTGATGAATTGCAGCGTACCGATAAATATATAGCTGATATGGCAGTTGCTCCCGATTCTATTCAAAAAGCCAGAAAAAAGTATATTAAAAAGCAATCAAAAAGAGCTGAAGAGTTAACTGAAATGGATGCCAAGGATTATTTAAAAGAAATGAAGAAAAAATCACGGAAACGTGCCATGGGTGATTTTAGAACTTCAATTTTTTGGTTTATTCTGATTGCTTTGTATTATAAATCAACCTTGGCTCCGGTATTTTTAATTAATAAAAGGCAACGGCAAATGGCTCTAGTTATGGCAAGTGCAGGGTTTTTAAAGAAGATTGTATTGTTTTTAGCAGGATTATTTTTGGCCTTACCAGTTACCGATGATTATAAGATAATAAGTCGGTCAACAGGTAGTGTGGTGGGACACACATCTGAAATTTCTCCTCTACTTATGATTAAGATTTTTGGTCTGGCAATAATTGCAATGTTTCTGCTTATGATGGCCTTGATAGGGCTTCCTATTTTAACAATTGTAGGCTTTTTGCGTAATTATAAATACGAACAAGTAGATAGTTATTTTGAAAAAGGAGTTGAAAAACTAAAGGGTTATTTTAAGGCCGCCTAATATTTTAAAAAATTGACTGATGTAATTTTCACACCTTACATCAGTCAATTTAAATATTAACTTGTTTTCTTATACCTCCATGTGGCAAGAGAAAGAATAATTACGGCATAAATCGATAATGAAATGAATTCCGGAATTAAATCCATAAAACCCGATCCTTTTAACATAACCATTCTTATTACTTTCATGAAATAGGTTATAGGGTTTATATAATTGAATTTCTGAACCCAAGTTGGCATGCTTTCTAAGGGAGTAAAAATACCACTCAACAATATAAATACAATAATTACAAAAAAAGCAATAAACATCATTTGCTGTTGTGTATCTGACATGGTGGAAATAAAAAGCCCTATGCCCAGTACAACTAATAAGAATACGAAAGTAAATAGAACCAATACCCATACGCTACCTACTAAAGGAACTCCATAAAACAGTTTACCTAAAAGCACTGCAAAACCCAATTCAAAAAGCCCAATTAATAGGAAAGGTAAAAGTTTACCAATTATAAAGTGATGCTTTTTCATAGGGGTAACGTTGAGCTGTTCGCTGGTTCCTATCTCTTTTTCGCGAACTAAGTTTAAGCCCGAAATAAAAATTCCAATCATTGAAATGAGAATAACCATAATGCCTGGAAACATATACCATTTGTAGTTTAACTCAGGATTGTACCAAAAACGCGCTTTGGTTTCAATCGTTTTTATAGGTTTTGGAGAAATGCTTGCAAGCAATTCAGCAACAATATCCTTGTTAAAATCCATTATTACATTGGCCCCGTATGCATAAGCTAACGATGCAACATTGCTATTTATGGCATTGGGAATAAATTGTACACTGCTATTATTTTCTTTAATTAAATCAGTCCCAAAGTTATGTGGAATATAAACAATCATATCTGCATTGTTTTTTGCCAGCTGTTCTTTAGCTTCATCAAAAGTTAAAGCATTGTTACTTATTTTAAAAAACGACGATCCATCGAGCTTATTTATCAGTTGTTGCGATGTATAACTTTTGTCCATATCAACAATACTTAGGTTGATATTTTTTATTTCAAAAGTAGTGGCATGAACCAAAATTAGCAGTTGAATAATTGGTAATACAAAAATAATGGGTAAGAGCGTTTTGTTTCTCCGAATCTGCCTAAACTCTTTTTGTAATAGAAATATTATTGTTTTCATAACTTTCAATTAGTAATTATTTACCGTCAGTTTTTATTATAAATCAGTTTGGAATTCACCCCCTTAAGTCCCCTCAAGGGGACACTTACTCCGAACATTCATTTTTTAGTCCTCCATTGAGGGAGGTGCCCGAAGGGTGGAGGGTGAATTGGTTATTTATTTGCTGATAGATTATATTGTTTTTCATAATTGTTCATTATTAATTACACATTGTTAATTGACAATAGTTCGTTAAATTTTAAGCGGCAATTTTGCCATAATCCAATAGTTCTTTGACAATTTTTTGATTTTTTAC
>JAEINW010000117.1 GCA_016342715.1 Salinivirgaceae bacterium
AGTGGCAGCCTTTGACCGGAATCAGTGGCAGCATATCATCGGAATGAGTGGCAGGGTTTGCTCCGGATTATCCAACATTGCTTTGAAATACAAAATAAGCTAAAAAAAACGGCGATTAAAAGCCTTTAACAAGTAGTTAACAACTATATAACAAGTGAATAACTATACCATAGGTGGGCACTTTATATATTTGCACTATGTTAAATTTAAAAATTAAAATCATGAAGAAAGTAGCTTTTATTTTAAGTGTAGTTTTTGTTGCAGTATTAGGTATGAATACATATGCTTCAACAGTGGTAGTTGACGATAATACAGTTATTACTGTTGTTGATTTAGACCAGGATAAAAAACCATGTCCAGCCGATTGTAAAGGAGAATGCTGTGCAAAAAAAGCGGAAACAAAAACAGCAGATATGAAAGCTGGCAATGCAAAAGCCGCTGATTGTAAGATCGCAAAAACTAGCGAATGCGCCTCGAAATGTGCTTCAAGTTGTGGTGGTAAAAAAGCGTCAGCAACAAAAACAACTGAAGTTAGTAAAGAAAAGAAGTAAAAGTTTTTTAATGGATATTAAGAAAGGCTGCATAATAAGCAGCCTTTTTTTTTATTTTATGTTTAAAATAAATATGTTAATCCTATAGAAATATTTTCATCTTTATTAATGTTATTATTATCAACTCTATAAGTATCGTATTCAAATTCATCTTGATTATTAAATAGTGAATAGGTGAACCGTCCTTGTAACTGAAGATGATCTGAAATGTAGTAATATGCATTTAATCCAAAATATATATTTAAATCACCATATTTTGAGTCATAATCATCTTTTTCATCAATTTGGGTTGAATACCTAAAAGATGTTAAAAAATTAATGGATGTTCTGGAATTTGGATAATAGCCTAATTCTTCAGTTATGGATAAACTACTGTAAGTGTTCGTATAACTTTCTTTTATTGTTGTGTCTTCATAGGTATTTAAATATTTATTTGAATATTCGGTGTTGCCCTTTTTAATTGAACCATAAATGTATGTTCCGCTTTGCCATTTTAAATTTATTGGTTTTTGAAAATAAAAAGTGGCATTAAATCCATTTGTTTTTCGTACACTTTCATTATTATATTCATTTGCATTTGTTGATTGTTTTAAAGTTGTTTCATTTTCATAAATATTTTTAGAAAAGTCATTGCTAAATCCTAATGAGAATCTATAACCCGATTCGCGTACGGGTTGATTTGCATTTTCCCAATTATCATAAACTATTGTTAAATATGCCTCATTTGTTTCGCTGATTAACTTTTTTTCTTGAAGAAATTTATCAATCATACTTATTTCATACATTTTTTTCTTTCTATAATCTAGAATACGTTCGTTTAATACCGTTGAAATTAAATCAGCAAATTCCTGAATTTCATCATTTGAAGGAGTTCTCGACAATATATTTTTTTCTAAAAGGTCATTAAAAATGTATATTGCTAAGCGAGCGTTTTGAACCTGTTCAATCCTTCCATATCCAATTTCAATAGGTATGCTCGTGAATACATTCTTATTTTTATGTTTTTTATCGCTGAAGTTTTCATTAATAGGAGTATTGGTGTTGTTATTTGTAATTATTAACGTTGGATGAAAACCTAGAAAATACTTTTTATGTAAATAATATCTATTTGTCGAAGTAATATTTAGATATATGTTTTTAGAAAAAGATTCGTTTGTTGTTCCAATAGAATCTTTATTTACCGAATAACTGGGAGATGTTCGTGTTTTAAAGCTTTGATTCCCTTGATATTTATCCAAATTGAAATATCCGTAATATCCTAAAGAAATATTACTATTAATATCTAAAGAGCTATGCTCATTATTTGTTGATGTTATTGTGTCTTTGTATTCTTCTTTTGTTGCATTCTTCGTACTATTAATTGAGAAGTTGGTTGAAAGTGCGTGTCTTTTAAGGTTAGGCACTTTATAATCGGATAGGTTATAGTTGCTTATTTGCGAAAATATTGAGTTAGCAAACAGGCATAACAAGACCATTAAAACAATTGTAAGTTTTTTCATAATAAATGATATAAATTTGGTTAATGTATTAACTACGTAGTTTATATACAGGGGAAAGCAATCCAAACATTGTGCCAATTATTGTGTTCGGAAAATTATGTAAAAAAAGGCTGACGTGAAAACGTGCAGCCCTTTTTGTTTGATGATAAAATAACCTAAATTCCAATATAAGGATTGTCAAATACAAATTGGTTGCATAAAAAAGTAATTTTTAATGTATTTATTTGCTGTCGCTTACTGCGTTTATTGGTTTTGCTTCTTAAAATCAGTATTTTAATTAAATAAACAAAAAAACAGTTCTTGGCTGAGATATAAACTGTGTGGCATGCGAACAATGATTAAAAAGGCTTAAATTAATATTAGTACAAATTTTAATGTATCTAGTATTAGAGCACAAATTTTTTAGATAAACCAAGGATGTTTAATATGCTTTAGTTTGTCGAAAAAGTAATAGAAAATTATTTTGTTTTGTAATTTTTTCTTAGTGTAGCTTGTGTGTTTTTTTGTGAATCTATGTGAAACAATAGATTGAATATTAAACTAAAAGAGACCCAAAGGAAGGGCAAAGTAGCACAAAGACTTTTCTGACTGTTCCTTTTTTATTCATAATCTTTTGCTTGCGTAAGCAAATCTTTATCCCATTTTTCTTTAGCTAACTCCGACCAAATTTCAATTAAATTATTTTCGGGATCGTAAAGGTGTGCTACACGCATTCCCCAACCAGACATGTTTTTGGGTTCAGATATAAATGCTACGCCATTTTTTAATAGTCTTTCATAGGCCTTATCTACATTTTTAACTTTTAAAATAATAAGCGATTTTTCCCTTGAATCAAGAGGTAGATTTTTATGAGAATTTCCAATAGCTTTGGCCATTAAGTCGGTTTTGTAAATTGAAAGACCCATAGGCATTCCTACATTAAAGCTTGCATAATCATCACCCAATTTTCCCCAGTCAACTATTAAATTTAGTTTTTCTGAATAAAAGGTAAAACAGGCATCAAAATCTTGAACTAATAAACGTACATTACTAAGTTCCATATCTTTTAGTTTTTAAAAAATATAACGCACTGAAACTGCCCCGCCATCGGGCCATAAGCCAGTGTGGCCAATAAGATTAAATGCCGGTTTCCAATCAACGCTAATGTTAACCGGAATTTCTTTAATGTTGTATTCAATGCCAATTATGCCATCAATTCCCAATATTGTATAATCTTTATTATCATCAAGCCAACTTACATTGTTGCCATTCCAAAAGCCAATATGAGCTCCCCCTCCATAATACCAATTCAATCGTTTTACATCAAAGGCTCTGTATTGGTATATTTCATATAAGCCTGTAATATTAAATCCACTCCAACGACTTGCTGCAATTCCTTCAACTGAAGTGTTTTTAGTTAGGAAATGTCTTGCAGTTATACCAGTGGACAAACCACCACGTAAACCTATGGCATTTTCATACTCTTGAGAGAATGAGATGGTTATAATTGCGATTGTTCCGAAAATGCTTAAAAGTATCTTTCTCATTGATTTCATTATTTTTTTTGAATCCCACATTGTGGGTTTTATTAACTTCGTTGAGCTCCTTGCAGTCAATTCCCCGCAGCTTGCTGCGAATAATTATCTGTTTGCTATTTTGATAGCTCGTCAGCTTGCGAGGTTATTCATTAAACGTAATTTTTAAGATTTTATTTTCTACCCTAAAGCAACATCGAGCAACATCATGGTAGCAAATCCAAGCATGGCTCCAACGGTTGATAGGTCGGTTTCGTTTCCTATTTGCGATTCGGGTATTAATTCCTCAATAACAACAAAAATCATAGCTCCAGCAGCAAACGAAAGCGCATAGGGAAGAATAGGTTCAATAGTTAATACAAGATATGCTCCAAGAACTCCTGCAATTGGCTCAACAATTCCTGATAACTGACCATAACTGAAAGCTTTTAATCTGGAAAAACCTTCGCGTCGTAAAGGAATTGAAACAGCAGCTCCTTCAGGAAAGTTTTGCAGTCCGATTCCAATGGCAAGTGCAACTGCTCCTGCAAGCATACCCGCATCGGGATTATTTGCTAAAGCACCAAAAGCAACTCCAACTGCCAATCCTTCTGGAATATTATGTAGTGTTATGGCTAGCACTAAAAGCACGCTACGTTGCCACGTGGTTTTAATTCCCTCAGCCTTATCTATTGAAAGTCCAAGATGTAAATGTGGAAGTATTTTATCAACTAAAAATAAAAATGCACCACCCGACAAAAAACCAACTACCGCAGGTACCCATGAGGTGGTGCCATTTGCTTCGGCCATTTCAATTGCAGGTTTTAAGAGTGACCAAAAACTTGCAGCAATCATTACTCCAGCTGCAAATCCTAGCATTGAATTCAAGATTTTTTGATTGATTTTTTTGAAAAAGAAAACCATGGAGGAACCTAAGGCTGTAACAAACCAAGTAAAAAGTGTGGCAAACAGTGCCAATAAAACAGGGTTGTAGCCTAGTAACCAATCTAAATTCATAGTAATTTTAATTTAAGTGTGATGTTAATTTGTTGAAAAAATGAACTACCTCGCTGCAAACAGACGAGGTATCAAAATAGTAGAACTTTTGTTTTCTCGCAGCAAGCTGCGGGGAACCGACTGCAAGGAGCTCAACGAAGTTAATATGAACCCACATTGTGGGAATTCAATTTCATAGTAAATACAATGAAATACAAATATTTTGTAAAGTTGTTCAGAACTATTCCTTGTTTATTGTCATGTAAATAATTTGTGTTTTTTGTTTTTCATTTCCATTGTTGTCAGAAACAAAAATAAGTGCTGATTTATCGTGGTTAAAGGTCATTCCTTCAATATTATCGATGTTTGGAATTTTAGAAAAATCAGAAAGTAATTTTATTTCACTAATTCTATTTGTAGATCTCGGAATAGTTGCCCTATATAAACGAATATTATTTCGTTTTTGTGATTTTAAATAGGCTCTTTCAAGAACTAATAAAGTTGAGTCGTTAATGCATAAAATTTCAGTAATACCATTATCATTGTTTTTATCATTGGCAATTTTATGTAAAGGGTATTTGAATTCTTTAACTATTTTATTTGAGATTATGTTAATTTCATAAATAGAAGTATTTTTCATTTTATTTGAGCTTTCCATGGAGGCATATAATTTGCTACCATCGGCATTAAAGCAAAGTCCTTCAATACCTCTATTATAATTGTGTTCAAATTCGGGGATTAATAATTGAAGTTCGTTTGTAGTACTAACTGAAAAAATTGAAGAATATAATTTTTGTTCTTCAGCAATGTAAATGACATTTGTTTTAGGATGTTTTCTTATAGCTTCTGCATCTAAGGTGCTTCCTATTAAGTCTATTTTATCAATAAAATCTACTTTCAACTCATTATTTTCAAAAACGATGGATGCAATAAAATAATAGGCACCATCTTCGCTTTGTGGAATTATATAATAATTATTATCAACACCTGTATAATCTATTCCAGAAAGTTCTTGAATAATGCAATTGGTGTTTTTATAAGTTGCCGAGTTTGGAATTGTTGTAATAGATTTAAAAATAGCGGTATCAATGTTTTGAGCGTAGCTTTTGTTAGATATTATTATCCACAATATTAAGACTATTAGTACAGTCAGGCCATTTTTAATTTTTACAGTGCACATATCTGGAATCAAAGTAGTTTTGAATTATTTGGGAGGATCAAATATATATCTTTTTTCGATTTTTTATTTTATTTTTTTAACCTTTAATAAAAATGTACGTCATTGGTATAAATATTAAAGAAAATTGGAGCAGACCATAGCATTACAAGATCGATTAATTGCAAAGTGCAAAAAGGGAGATTCTAAAGCGCAATATCAATTGTATATGCTCTATGTTGATGCAATGTATAATGTTGCTTATCGATTTATGCAATCGAAATTTGATGCAGAAGATGCGCTCCAGGAGGCTTTTGTGAAAGCTTTTCAGAAAATAAGTTCTTTTAAAGGTGAATCGACATTTGGCGCTTGGCTAAAACGAATTGTTGTTAATCATTGCTTAAGCGAAATCAGAAAGTGCAAAATAACTTTTAAAGATATTGATGAAATACCTAATAAAGATATTTTTGAAGATGATGTTCGAATTGAAGACGAAACACCGATTGAAATAGTTAAGAAGGCGATTGATGAATTACCTCAGGGCGCTCGCATGGTATTTACCCTTAAAGCCATTGAAGAATATAAGTTTAGCGAGATTTCTGAAATGTTGGCTTTGTCGGAGTCAAATTGTAAAGTGCAATATCATCGATCGAAAAAACTGTTACGTGAGAAACTGAGAAATACAATTAACAATTAGTAATTATGAAAATTGAAGAATACATACATAAAAACAAGAAGGAGTTGGATTCTCAATTGCCAGACAGAGAAAAGTTATGGAACTCAATTGAAAATTCTCTTTTGCAAAAGAGAGTGAAACGTTTACAAATTATTAGATGGGTGGCAGCTTCTGTAATGGTTTTATTAGTTGTTGGATCATTAATAAGACATGAATTAATTATTAATGATCAGCTCACTAGTTTATCGAAAATAAATAAGGAGCTTGGCAAAAAGGAGCTTGATTATAAAAATAAAATTGCAACAAAATGGACTCAATTTGCAAGTATTAAAGCTGGAGAATCGCCCATTGAACCTATGCTGATTGATGAATTAAAAAACTTAGACACCCTTTATTTAAAAGGATTAGAAGAAATTGAAAATACCGGTTATAACGAGCGGGCTGTAGTTATTCTGCTCAAAACATATGAAAAGCGCTTACGAATTATTGAACAATTAATTTACGAAAAGCAAAAACAAAGAAACTATGAAAACAAAAACATTCAAGTTGAAATATAGAACAAAGAGATGGCAATTATTAGGTTTTGTAATTCTTTTAGGAGCAAGTATCTCAACATATGGACAGACGGAGCAAAAACCATTAAAACCGTTACATCCAGTTAAGTCTGTTGAAAAAAATGAAAGAAGTTCGAAAGATGATGAAACCATTACAGGTAGTGAGAAAACCATTTATACATCAATGGACATTGACTTTAGACCCAAAGTGAGTATGGTATTGTACGACACAGAAACAGAAATTCTTCCAGCCAGAAATAATAGCATTGAGATTTTAATGGAATATGTTGCTGAAGGAAAAAACGAAGCTGATATTCAAAAACTTCATAAAGCTATTGAAGAAAATCTAATTAAGAAACATGGTGAAAATATTGATATTTCTTTGAAGTTCTATAAATCGTATAGTAATATGATTATTGCTCCTGGAATTTCGAAGGTAAACATGGAGTTGAACGATAATTCAAAAATTAAACTTACTAAATTTGAAATAAGCAGTTTGAAAATTTATTTACCAGCAGACTTGGATTTAAAAATTGAGGCAAAATACAGCCCGGTTGATATTATGTTTTCAATGAATGGAGAACTTGAAATTGATGCCTATGATTCTGAAATTGAAGGGAGAAGTGTAAGAGGAAAACTTGATGCAACATGCAAATATTCAAAACTTAGATTTGCGTCGGCCTCTGATACGAAATTAAATTTGTATGAATCAAAGGTGTGGATAGAAAAAGTAAAAAAGCTAACCGTTGATTCCAAATATTCGGAAATTAATATTGATAATATGACATCGGTAGTATTATCTGGTTATGAAGATGAAATTGATTTTGTGAATGTTCCCGATGCTCAGTTCAATGTTAAATATTGTGAAATTGAATTGGATGAAAGTAAAACCATTGATGCTGATATGTATGAAGGAAGCATTAATTTAAAACAATCAGATGTGGTTACTTTTAATGGGAAGTATGTAGAGTGCGATTTTGAAACCATAAACTCCCTTGATATGATTGATAGCTACGAGAATGAAATTGATATTAAACAAATAAATCATATTTCATCGATGAATGGAAAGTATAATAAATTTCATATCGATAATGTCAGCAAGTCTGTTCGCATTTCGGGGTACGAAGACGATATTGAAATAGCATTATTAGGAGCCGATTTTGAAAGGGTAGTTGTAGATGGAAAATATATGGATTTGGAGTTAATTATACCAAAGAAAACAAATTATAAGCTTCACGGATTAATTACTTATCCAGATTTACATGTTGATAAATCAGATTATAATGTAGTTATCCATGATGAAGGAGATTCAAAACTTGAGTTTGAATATTATCGAGGTAAAAAGGAAAATGTTACTAAAGAAATAAAGCTGAATGGCTATGAAATTGATGCTACTATTGATCATCAATAAGACGACAAAAGAATTATTAACAAAAAAAAGCCATGGGAACATGGCTTTTTTTTGTTCCATACCTAATTTGTTTTGAGTTCTTCAGTAATGAATGTTTTCTTGAGAAATCAAATGCTGCATTTCAACAAGTAAAAAATTAAGTTCACAGGTTTTTGATTGAGTTCACTTGATTATGCGCGTATTTTTGAACTGTGCTTTTAAATAAGTTATTAATCCTTTAAACCGTATAGTTATGAAAACAAGAATTTTAATTACCCTGATCTTAAGTCTTTTAATTGCAAGTGCAGGTTTTGCTGAAACAATAATTAAGGATGAAAAAACCAATTATCAAGTGGATGTTCAATTAAACGCCGAAAATCAAATTGTGGTTAGATATATTTCTGACTCTATGGATAAAGTACAGGTGTTAGTTTTAGATAATGAAGGAAGGATACTCGTTCGTAAAAAGTTTTATAGAAGTGGACACGTGAAATATACTTTTGCCCTTTCGAATGTTTCGGCCCAAGAGTTGCTATTTAAAGTGGTCACTCAAAATAAAACGCTTTGTGCTGAGTATGTCTATGTTAGTGATAAAGGTATTGCATCCATACCAATTCCTGTCAAATTGATTGATTCCAAGAATGCACGTCAAAAAGAATTATTTACGGAAACTAAATAATTTATTTTTAAATTGAGCCTTGAAAAACTAAGGAATACTTTTAATGGCAGATCAATCGATATTACACAACTGGAAACTTCGCATACTGTTAGCCATTGTTATTGGTTCTGTAGCAAAGTTTTCAGCTGATGTAATTTACCAATTGATTTATACACGTTACCCCTTATGGCAACCTGTTGGTGCTTATATTTCGGTTATAGTCATTGCTTTAATAATTATTGAAGTTTTTTTGAGAATTGAAAATAAACTTAATGCTAAATTAAACTGGAAAAAAAACCGAAGACTAAGATTCTGGTGTCAACTAATATTTCAGGGTACGGTAGCATTGGTAATAACCGCAATTTTCAGGGCAATATTTTTGTTCTTTATTTTTAATGATAATTTGGTTGTGTTTTCTGATGAAGCAATTATTATTTCAGGCGTTCTTACAATTACTATTTTTTATAATCTAATTAGTTATTGGTTTTTTGTATTCAATCAGTGGCGATTTTCATTGGCTGAAATTGAACGATTTAAAAAAGAAAATGCAGAATTTCAATTTGATATGTTACGAAGTCAGGTAAACCCTCATTTTTTATTCAATAGTTTAAATACCCTTTCATCGTTAATGTACGAGAATGTTGATATAGCTGCTGATTATATTCGAAAACTATCACAAGTCTACCGCTATGTTCTTGAAAACCGACAAGTAGAAATGATTCCTTTGGAAAACGAAATTGAATTTATAAACTCGTATAAATACCTTTTTGAGTTGCGATTTAAAGATAGGCTGCATATTCATATTAATATTGAACCCAAGGATACGAATAAGATGATTGTTCCTATGACCATACAAATGCTAGTGGAGAATGCAGTTAAACACAATGTTATTTCGCAAAAACATCCATTGCAAATTGATGTTTTTTCAGAAGATGGCTGGCTGAAAGTGAAAAATTCGCTTAAAAAGAAAACTCCTGAGGGCTATTCTGCAGGAATGGGTTTAATGAATATTAAAAGCCGGTATGGATTTGTTTCTGAAAAAAAAATACAGATTATTGAAACAGCAGAAAATTTTGAAGTAATCGTACCTTTAATCGAAAAAATAGTTGAATAATGAAAGTTGTAATTATTGAAGATGAACCTTTTGCTCAGAACGAATTAACACGTTTGTTGAATCGGGTGGATGCAGATATCGAAATTATCAAATATATCGATTCCGTAGAGGATGCCATTGAATGGTTTTCGAATAATGAACATCCTCCCTTGGTTTTTCTCGATATTCAACTTTCCGACGGCATAAGCTTTGAAATATTTAATTCAGTAACTATTCATTCATCCATAATTTTCACCACAGCCTACGATGAATATGCGATTAGGGCTTTTAAGCTGAATAGCATTGATTATTTACTCAAACCTATTGATCAGGAAGCCTTAAATTCAAGTTTAGAGAAATTTAAATCGATGAAAGATCGTTTTCAAAAGCAAGCTACTTCACTAAACATTGATCAGTTACATAATTTGATCCAATTGGCCGGAGCAAAAAGTGCCTATAAAAACCGATTACTTACAAAAATTGGAGATCAAATTCGATTTATAAAAACCGAAGATGTCGCTTATATATATGCTGAAGATAATGTGGTTTTGCTTATGAATACTATGGGTAAAAAGTCAATTATCGATCAGTCTTTAGAACAATTGGGAAAAGTGCTTGATCCTGATCTGTTTTACAGAATTAATAGAAAATATTTTGTGAATAAAAATGCGATTGAAAAGGTTCACAAGTATTTTAATAGCAGACTTAAACTTGAACTACTTCCCAAAAGAGATGAAGACATTTTAATTAGTCGGGTAAAGGTTCATGAATTTTTAGATTGGATGGGGAAATAGTTTTAACAATGGATAATTAACAATTGCTAATGAATATTATATTATCATATATAAGGTATATCGTTGTTGTGTTGTTAGTTTTTAGCGGGGTCTCTTGTAAACGAGTAGTGCTGAAAATTAATGAGGTTCCTCCTAATACACCAATTGGAGCAGATATATTTGTTGCAGGAAATTTTAATATTTGGGATCCGGGTGATGATAAGTTTAGAATGACACGTCAGAGAGATTCAAGCTACATTTTTGAGCTGCCATTTGCCATTGGTAAGGTGGAATATAAATTCACTCGGGGCGATTGGACAAGGAGCGAAACCGATAGGTGTGGAAATGAAATTGAAAATCGGTTTTTTCAAAATGCTTTTGGCGATACCCTCATTCACACCATTGAAAGCTGGAAAGATCTTGATCCCGTAAATTGCGATTCGGTAACTATTATTGTTGATAAGTTGCCAGAATCAACTCCAAGTAACGAACCTATAAAAATTGCCGGTAGCTTTAATGCATGGAATCCAGGTACTGATGAGGCTTATTATTTAAAAAAGGATACGGTAAAAAATCAATATGTGGTTACGGTCCCACGAAAATCGTACGATGGTAAATCGAGTAATATCCTTACTTATAAATTTGTTCGTGAAGATATCTCTGTTTCAGAAACAGATGAGTTTGGTAGGGAAATTAACCCACGCATATTAAATTTTGAAAAAGGTGATACCATTAAAACAGAAATAAAAAATTGGGTGGATGCTGCTAAGGTTCCAGATGCTAGTATTACTATAATAATTAATTCCTTACCCAAAAATACTCCCAAGGATGAATATATATATTTGGTCGGGAATTTTAATAACTGGAATCCTATGGATAGCAAATATATTTTTGAAAAGAATTCAGAGGGTTTATTAGAGATAAATATTCCACGCGAACGCTATGGTTTATCGTTTAAAATCACTCGTGGTAGCTGGGCTAAAGAATTTACTGATAAATGTGGCAATATTATGAGTAATCAGGATTATAATTACGACGATATTGACACCTTAGTTGTAGCTGTTTATAATTGGCGCGATAAGCCAAAACTTATTAATACAGAGCTAACTATTGTTTTGAATAATTATCCTAAAAACACACCCTCTGATGCTCAATTGCAAATATGTAATCAAGAGATGAATCAATTTTTTGATTTTCCGGTTTTTAAGTTTGAAAAAAGAAAAGAAGGGTATGTTGCAACAATGAAACGCGATGCCTTGAAATACCATTTTATTATTACTCGCGGATCATATTTATCACAAGAAGTTACTAAGCATGGTGAATTTGTTAGCCCAAGAACCTTATTTGAGAATTGTGATGATACGGTTTATATAAAAGTTGATCAATGGAACGATATGGTTCCTGATGAACAGATGGTAACTTTAGTGATTAAAAAGTTGCCCAAACGAACTCCTGATAAAGCTAAAATATATTTGGCAGGAAAATTTAATGGATGGAATCCGTCAGACAAAGCCTTCATATTAACAAAGGATAGTAAAGGTTATTATAACATTAAGGTTCCCCATAGATTTTTAAAATACGGTTACAAATTTACTCGTGGCAATTGGAAAAGTGTGGAAGGGAATTTGCTGGGATCATTTCGTGACAATCGATTTTATAAAGGAAATGCATCTATTATTGAATTAGAAATAAAAAGCTGGGAAGATAAAGGCATGTTTTAAAAACAGGCTCACTGTATTTGTAAGCTCACGAAACTGTATATAGGATTACCTATGTTTAGATTGACTAAAAAGCTTAGTTTTCAGGAATAAAATATGGAAACATTGAAACTTTTGCATTTCCACCGGCGCCGTAGTAATTGGTATAGGTTTGGGTTTTCATAAGGGTGTAATACGAGTTAAAATACTTTTTACTTATGATTATATAAACTGTATACCTTGTTCCTTATTTCAATAATAAAATAGGTAAACATATAAAATAATACAATTGATTTACCTGCAAAAGTTAGAATGAGAAATGTATTTAATAGATTATCAGAATGATACAAAGGAAGTGTTTTTGATAGGCGTAAGATGAAAATAACGGGATAGTATAAAACATTGATTTAAACAAGCTTGCAAACCGGATATAAAATATTAATTTTGATAATGAAAAATAATCCAACTATGAAAGCTTTCTATTTTTTAATTCTCAGCATATTATTCTCGTCAATAACTATGTTTGGTTCACAGAAAGATTCAGTATTTGTTCAATTATTGGCCTTGCAATGCGATAGTTTAATAATTGCCAATGAATCGAATCCATATTTTGCAATTATTGATGTAAGAACGAGTGGTGAATATGTACCTGAGCATTTAAAATATGGAGTGAATATTGATTATTATGATACGAATTTTGATTCAATTTTAGAGGGATTAAATAAAGATAAAATTTATTTGATACATTGTTTGTTAGGTCGGCGAAGCGGTCAGGTATTTGAAAAAATGAGAACCATGAATTTTACTCAGGTTTATAATATGATTGGAGGTATTAATGTCTGGAATGCTGAAAGTTTAGCTGTAACAAATAGTATAGACCCTTTTTTGGCAAGTTACCAATCATCAAATGTTGAGTTTAATGAATTACAAATAAATGAAAGTGATACTATTGAAATAACACTGACTAACAAGGGTAATGGAAATGTATCGTTTACCTCAATAAGCGATCTTTTTGGAACAAATTTCTCAACAAATTTTGACGAAAGTCATGAAATAGCAGGCGCCAGAGAATATACGTTTGAAATATATTACCATCCGTTGGCTGAAGGAGAAGATGCTATAAGCTTTATTATTGAAAGCACAGGTGGTAATTTAGAATTTGTTTTAAATGGACATGTATTATCATATGTTGGTAATTCAATTAGTGAAACTTTTATTGTATTTCCGAACCCAGTAACAAACCAAGAGTTTTATATAAAAAATTTATTCAATACTACTGAAATACAATTGTATGATTGTTCTGGAAAATTGATTAGGACATTTAAAAATAAAAACTTTAATTGTTTTCAACTACAAAATATTACAGAAGGGATTTATTTTATTAAAGCCTTCTCGAATAATACTATATATTCTTCAAAAATAATTGTAAAATAGATTGGAAGTTTTATCAAGTTATATTGTTCCCCAAGGATCTGAATCAAAACGATTAGGTGATTTTACACATATTGTTCTTGATACAATATCCACAAAGAGTGCTGCAAAAAAAGCCATTAAAAAGGGCGAGATTTTGGTCGATGGAGTTGTGGTTGAACCTAGTAGATTTGTTAGACAAGGGCAAGTGATTGAACATATAGAAATTTCGTTTGAGCTTAAACGGATTTTTGAATTGCCTTTAAAAATAGTATTTGAAGACGAGCACTTAGCTGTAATATTTAAGCCAGCCGGTTATTCTGTGAGTGGAAATTATTTTAGAACTATTGAAAATGCCATTCCTTTTAATTTTAAGAAGTCAAATACTTTCGATGCTTTAAATATTCCTAAACCAGTTCATCGTTTAGATAACCAAACCAGTGGGCTTTTAATAATAGCAAAAACAAATTCAGCTTTATTGGAATTTGGAAGGCAGTTTGAGAAAAAATTGATTAAAAAGAAATATCAAGCTGTTGTTATAGGTGAACCTGAAATGTTGGGCTCAATTAATTTGCCCATTGACGGAAAAGAAGCTGTTACAACATTTGAAGTTGTTAAAACAGTCCATTCAATAAAATACAATACCTTATCACTTGTTAATTTATTTCCTCAAACTGGTAGAACACATCAGCTTCGAATTCATTTAGCCAAAATAGGTCATCCAATTCTTGGAGATAAATTATATACTCCCGAAGAATTATTATTTAAGGGTAAGGGTTTGTTTTTGAGTGCCGTTGATTTGCAATTTGAACACCCTATTTTAAAAAAACAAACGAAGCTGGAAATTCCAACGCCGAATAAATTTAATGCATTACTGAATAGGGAAGAGGCTCGATGGGAAAAATATCAAGCTCTAAAGTAACTTCTTCTGAATAATATAGTCAAATAAGTAGTTTTTTCACCTTAAAAAAATTATTACTATGGCAAAGATTAAGGAATTCAGGTCTGTAAGCATCAAAGGAAATCCATTAAAATGTCAAATATGTAATCATGATCGGTTTTGGCATCGTGAAACTTTAATGAATACCCCAGGAATGACTTTTTTTGGAATTGAATGGGCTAACAAAAGTGCGGATAATTACATTTGCGAAAGTTGTGGATACGTACATTGGTTTTTAAGTTAATAATATGAGTACATTTTTAATTTTTAATAAATCGAAAGATCAAAGTGTTAAATTTTTTATTGGGGGTTTGTTTTTGGTATGTGCAATTATATCGTGGAAAATATATTTAGGTTACCTTTTTGTATTTGCATTTGTTGCTTTATTGACTTACAGATCAGGAAAAGAGTTTAAATTGACTGATTCCAAATTCAGGGAATTCTATATTATTCTTGGATATAAAAAAGGAAATTGGATGAGTTTAAAAAATTATAAAAACCTATCGATAAAGAGGAACAGAAAATGTTTGAAACAGTTCACTCCAAGAACAAATAATTCACGTACAACCTATGAAACATTCTATGAAGTTATTCTTATGCATAAAAGCAAACGATCATACATTGTTCTATTTTCGTCAGTCAAATACGATAAATCATGTGAATTTATTGATAAATGGAGTTTGAATCTTAGTCTGCCAATTACAACATATGGAAAATAATTGAATAATATAATTCAAATTATTTTGTTGTTGTACAGACTAATCATATATTTCTTAAAATAATTTGAGTTATGTTTAAGAATGCAATTGTACGTAAACCATGCCCTAAAATGCTTAGTGGTATTACCAGTAAAGATTTTGGAACTCCCGATTTCCAATTGGCGACGCAACAACATGAAAAATATGTTGAGGCATTGAAAAGTTGTGGTGTAAATGTAAAAGTATTAGATTATGATAATCGTTTCCCAGATTCTACTTTTGTTGAAGATACAGCTCTTTGCACTCCCAAATGTGCTATAGTAACTAACCCTGGCGCTTCGTCACGAAATGGTGAAAAGGAAATTATTAAGGAATCACTGATGGAATATTATGAAATAATTGAAGAGATTAAAAACCCAGGAACCCTTGATGCCGGTGACGTTATGATGGTTGGCGATCATTATTATATTGGATTATCAGATAGAAGCAATAAAGAAGGAGTAAAACAGTTAATTGATATTCTTGAAAAGTATGGTATGACCGGATCAGCTGTTGAGATGAGTAGCATGCTTCATTTAAAAACGGGTCTTTCGTATTTAGAAAATAATAATTTATTGGTTTGTGGAGAGTTTATTGGAAATTCAGAGTTTTCGAAGTATAACACGATTGAGGTTTCAGATGAAGAAAGCTATGGAGCAAATTCACTTTGGATTAATGGTAGTGTTTTGGTTCCTGCTGGATATCCTAAAGTTTTAAAAAATATTCAACAGCTTGGCTACAAAACAGTTGAGCTAGATATGAGTGAATTTAGAAAGTTAGATGGTGGCTTAAGTTGCTTGTCGTTAAGATTTTAAACAATGAGAAATAAAACCACTCCTTTTTCTTTTTTAGGAGTGGTTTATTTATTACATCCCTAGGTTTCAAAAACGTTGGTTTTAATTGTTTTGTCGTTAGGTAATTCATAATTACCCAATAAATAACGATATAATAACAGCTCCAATAAAGCTTAGGAGATAAATACTTTCGGCTACT
>JAEINW010000118.1 GCA_016342715.1 Salinivirgaceae bacterium
TAAGATGACACGCAGAAGCTGCTGGAATAAAACCTCATTTGTGATTTAATTTTCGAATATTTTATTTGTCACTATTAGAATATTAAAACTAGATGGATTCCTATTCTTCCCCCAACTTTATAAAGTGATCCCACATAATTATTAGCATTCTATTAAAGTTTCTTATATCGAGTTCATAATCATTTAATTTAGGGGTGTGTCATGCAATTGTCTCTACGCCTAAACTTAATTGTCCTGTTTATGGATAGGGTTTTTTATTGGATGGTAGCTCAGTTATTTTCAAATTGCACTCAATAAAATTTGCCATTATTGGCTCTAAAAATTTTATCAGATTAGTAGGTTTCTCTGTAATAAATTAAGTCGGAAGATGGCAGCTTCCGACTTTTTTATTCTAATTGTAAAAAAAGCTACCTTTTAAAATCTTAATGCAACCTTTTATTAAAAAAAGAGTCTATAATCTAAGTTGAGCGATTGGAGCATAGCGAACAAGCGCTTTACTTAGAGTTAACCCCGATGTAGAGATTGTAGTGTTTCACAAACAAAGTGCAGTGAAATACTTACAAGAACTAAATCGTGAGCGAGAATCGCTCAATTTGGGTATAAGTTTTGTAATAATAAATTATTGAATTCGTTTATTTACAAGTAGTCCAGAAATACAACATATACATGATTAAAAAAATTGTTTTTTTTACCCTTGCTCTCATTATTAGTAATTGGGGTTTAGCTCAAAAATATACCATTAGTGGATATGTAAGTGATGTTGAAAATGGGGAGAAACTCATTGGAGCAAATATTTATAATGCTAATTCTTTTGTTGGAACAGTTACCAATAGTTATGGTTTTTATTCTCTAACCCTTGAAAGCGGATCTGTGAATTTAACCGTTTCGTATGTTGGATACTCATCATTTCAAAAAGAAATTAATTTAAATGAACATAAAACACTTAACATTGAACTTAATTCAAGTGTCGAAATCGAAGAAGTTGTAGTTGAGGGCAAAGCCGCTGTGGGTGGAGTGAAAAGCTCACAAATGAGTGTGATTGAAATACCCATGAAAACCATCAAAAATCTTCCTGTTTTATTGGGCGAAGCCGATATTATTAAAACCATCCAATTGTTGCCTGGCGTTCAATCTGGTTCCGAAGGGATGAGTGGCTTGTATGTTCGTGGTGGAGGTCCCGATCAGAATTTAATTTTGCTCGATGGTGTTCCTGTTTATAATGTGAATCATTTATTTGGGTTCTTTTCGGTATTTAATCCCGATGCTATTCAAAATGTGACGCTGGTAAAAGGTGGATTTCCTGCACGTTATGGGGGAAGACTTTCATCGGTTTTAGACATTAGCATGAAAGAAGGAAATATTAAAGAATTCAAGGGGTCTGGTTCAGTTGGTGTAATTTCATCAAAGTTAGCAGTAGAGGGGCCTATTGGTGATAAAACCTCCTATATTATTTCAGGCAGAAGAACTTATATTGATGTTTTAACATATCCAATCATACAAATGGTGGGTAAATCAGAAGGTTTTGATAAGTTGAGTCTTGGATATTTTTTTCATAATTTAAATGCGAAGATTAATCATCAATTTTCTCAGAAAAGTAGACTTTATGTTTCAGCCTATATGGGCAAAGATAAGTTCAATTCTCATATGAAAGAGAGTGGTTCTGATTGGAATTACGATGAAAAAGTTCAATTTTGGTGGGGGAATATTACGGGTGCGGTGCGTTGGAATTATATGATTAATAGGAAACTATTTTCAAATACAACATTTACAGTTAGTAGGTATAAAATGTTAACAAGTTTTGAGTTTAGCGATAATTTCGGAAAACGAGATGAATTTGAATATACATCAGGTATTTTAGATTATGGGGCAAAAATTGATTTTGATTATTTTGCATCTCCCAATCATACCGTAAAATTTGGATTTGCCGAAACTTATCATACTTATAATCCTGGAGTATCTGCTTTAACATATTCCGAAGGGGGTGAACAGGTGTCAACGGAATTTGGAAATAATAAAGTTTATACCCATGAGTTGGGAGCATATGTTGAAGATGATATTAGAATTGGTTCCTTAATAAAAATGAATATTGGAATACGATGGTCGGGATTTTCGGTTCAAAATACATTTTATAATGCCTTAGAACCTCGTTTTTCTTCTAGGTTTTTAATTTCTGATAAATGGTCTCTTAAAGGTTCCTATGCGCAAATGAATCAGTACATAAATCTGTTAGCAAATTCGAATATTGGATTGCCAACCGATTTGTGGGTTCCAATTACCGATAAAATAAAACCACAAAGAGCAAATCAATTTGCATTAGGTTCAATATATGCATTATCAAAAAATATTGACTTTAGTGTTGAGGGATTTTATAAGCATATGGATAATATTGTTGAGTATAAAGAAGGTGCAACATTTTTATCCTTTGATAATTCTTGGGAGAATAAAATTGCCATGGGCGAAGGTTGGAGTAAGGGTATTGAAGTTTTATTAATGAAAAAACATGGACGGGTGTCTGGTTGGATCGGTTATACTTTATCACAAAGCGACAGACAATTTAATAGATTTGAACAAGAAATTGCCTACGGTAAAAAATTTCCTTACAAATTTGATCGGCGACATGATTTGAGTTTTGTATTAACCTATAAATTGGACGATAGAATTGATTTTGGTTTAACTTGGGTATTTGGTACGGGTAACGCTACAACATTGGGGTATGAAACATATCCTGCAATAATTGACAATGATAATTTCGATAATACATATGACGTTACTCATTATGAAAACAGGAATAACTACAGAATGCCATCTTATCATAGAATGGATGTGAGTATAAATTTTCATAAACAAAAAAGATGGGGTACAAGAACCTGGAATTTATCAATTTATAATGTATATAATAGACAGAATCCGTTTTTTGTTAATTGGGAATATGATTATGAAGCTAAAAAGAATAAACTTTATCAATATAGTATCTTCCCAATAATGCCTTCAGTTTCATACAAATTTGAATTTTAAAAGTTAGAATCCATGAATACAAAAGAATTTAGATATTATAGTTTTATCCTATTAATTTCATTTATAGGATTTTCATGTCGTAAAGAGATTCCTGTTGATGTGCCAAATAGTCAACCTAAAATTGTTATAAGTTCAATTATTGAAAAAGATGAAAATATAAGTGCAAATTTATTTATTAGCAGTAACGCTATAGATGAACATGAGACAAGTAATTTTTTGAATAATGCATCGGTTTTTGTTTATGAAAATAATATTTTAGTTGATACCATGGAATTTTTTGGTGATGGGAATTATCGAAGTGCTGATGTTATTGGAGAACTGGGAAATGAATATAAGTTAATTGTGGCTGCAACTAATTTTGATACGATTATTGGTAAAACAACACTTGTTGATTTCGTTTCTATCAACAGTTTTGATACTGTTCGACGAGGTAAGGATATGAATGGTTTTTTGATTATGTATTGCGATGTTAAGTTTAGTGATCCTTCTGCAGAAAAAAATTATTATCGATTAAAAATTATTGATAATCCCGAGAAAGATTTTAATATTGTTTATTCTCAAAGCAACGATCCAATTATAGAATATGCACATTGGAACGGAATATATTATTTTACTGATGCTCTGTTTCAAGGAAAGGAATATTCATTTTCAATCCAGCTTGATAATTATTATTCTGCCAACTCAGATGAAGAAGAAACTCAGTATAGTAATAATGTTTATGTAATACTGGAAAACATGAGTGAAGATTATTACTATTTTTCAAAATCAGTCAGCGCTCAATACGATGTTGATGGGTTTGGTTTTTTTGCCCAAGCAGTTATTGTATATAATAATATCGAAAATGGTTTTGGCATTGTGGGTTCAAAAGGAATATCAACAAAACCTTTAGGCGAAAATTAGCCGAAACAAATAGTATCCCTTACATGCTTTACAAAAGCAAATAAAATGATTTTTGTACTGTAACCTCTTCAATTTTTTTGCGTTTCTATGTTGTCAATAAAAAATTAATAAAATTAGCAATAATGAAACGTTTATTTACACTTTTTCTTTTATCGATTGCATCGATAATATTATTTGCTCAAAATGTAAGTTTTGAGAGTCGTACGGATATCCCTGAAAAATATACTTGGGATTTCACGCATATTTTTTCTGATTGGGACGCATGGACAGCGGAGTTTAAAAATATTGAAGCAGCATTGCCAAAAATATCAGAATACAAAGGCAAATTAGGGGAGTCTGCTGAAAATTTAGAAGAGTTTTCAAAAATGCAAGATGAAGTATCTAAAAGCATTATGAAAGTTTATGCCTATGTAATGCTACAGCGTTCAATTGATGGCAAAAATCAAGAGTTTAATAGTAAAATGCAGGAGATACATACTTTGTTTTCTAAAATTGGTATGGCAACTTCGTGGGTAAGTTCCGAAATGGTAGCCATTCCAAAAGAAAAAATGGATGAATGGACTACTAGCAATGAATATTTAAAAGAAAGTAGATATTCATTAATGGATATGTATCGTTTGCAAGATCATGTATTAAGTGCTGAAAAAGAGGAGGTTTTATCTTATTATTCAAAGGCCTTGGGAGCTTCTGGTCAAGCTTACAAAGCACTTGCAAATGCCGATATGGAATATCCTGAAGTAACTTTGTCCGATGGTTCAAAAGTTGTGGCAAGTCCGGTAGGAGTAAAAAATGTAATGGTTAATAATGAAAATCAAGAAGATAGGTTATTGGTAAGTACAGAGCATAGGAAAGCTTATACAGCTACAAAAAATACTTATGCTTCAATTTTTTCAGGAATTATGGAATCCCGATGGGCGAATGCAAATTCACATGGATATGAATCATGTTTAGAATCTGCCTTTGCTGGAGATAATATTCCTGTAGAAGTATATCAATCGCTGATAAAAACGGCACGTGAAAATACAACTCCACTTAAAAAGTATCTAAAACTTAGAAAAGAAGCTTTAGGTTTGGAAAAATACTATGGAAGCGATGGAATGGTTGAATTAGTTAATTTTGAAAGCAAAACAACCTTTGATGCATCAAAAGAATTGCTATTGAATGCATTTAAGCCGATGGGCGAAAAATATACCGATAAAATTGCATTTGCCTATGACAATCGCTGGATGGATGTGTATGAAACTACAGGAAAAGAACCTGGAGCATACAATTTAGGTTTATATAGTGTTCATCCATACATAATGCTTAATTATGGCGGAACCTTAGATGATGATTTTACCATTGCACATGAACTAGGGCATTGTATGCAAAGTGTGTTTTCAAATGAAAAACAACCTTATGCTACTGCTCAATACTCAAGATTTGTTGCTGAGGTAGCTTCAACTTTTAATGAGCATTTACTAATGGATTACTTGATTAATAAATCGACCAATCCGAATGAAAAAATTTCTTTGTTAGTTCAGCAAATTGAAAATATTTATGGAACATTTTATCGCCAGGCTTGGTATGCCGATTGGGAATATCAAATGTATTCTACTGTTGAAAAAGGAATGCCTATAAACGAACAAATTCTTTCCGACAAATGGGATGAACTTTACGATGTATATTATGCCGAAACAGTTGAAAAAACTGGATTTGAGAAATACAATTGGGCTCGTGTAATGCATTTTTACGAGTTGTATTATTATGTATATCAGTATGCTACCAGTTATTCGGCATCGGCAAAACTTTCAAATGATGTATTAAACGGAAGTAAAAAAGATAAAAAAGCAGCAACCGAAAGATATATTGAATTTATTAGTGCAGGCGGAAGTGATTATCCAATTAACTTGTTGAAAAATGCAGGCGTTGATTTAACAAGCGCTGAACCATTTGAAGCTGTAGTTGCTCAAATGACAAAATTAGTAGATCAATTGGAAGTTGAATTACGCAAAGTTGGAAAAATAAAATAGGTCACTATAGGATTCTTTTCTTATAGGTTATCCAATAAAAGAGGATGCAGCTGCATCCTCTTTTTGTTTTATGCTGCAGGTATAATGAATTTTGGATAATGGTATTGACATCTACTAATCATAATTACAATTTTTATGGGATTACAATTTTTTGTGTATTAATAAGCATGTTTTTTGATTTAAATACAAAGAAAACTAATCCCTTGGTTAAATTATTTGTAATAACCGTTTGTTGGCTATGGATAGTAAAGGTTGAAAGTAAACAGCCACTTATATTATAAATCTCTAGCAGCCTGTCGGACTTAAATCTAAAAGGTGAAATTTGTTAACATAATTAGCTATGAAGTCCATGAGAATACTTATTTTGCTATCCTTGATTAACACATTCTCATATTTTAAAAGCAAAGGACGTTAAATAGCTAAGTCCGACAAACTGCTAGCAAAAGCTTATTCAGTAAAAGTGCTCTCTTGGGAGAGTTGTCCGAAGGACTGAGAGGGAATAATAAGTTAATGCCTGAAGGTCCTTCTTAATTCAGCTTTGGGCAAGGTGTCGGCAGGAGTTATATATGTATGAAAACTAAAGTCCTAAAGTGAAACTAAATACTCATAATAATAAAAAAAATAGCCTGTAAGGCTTGCCTCGGGGATAGTCAACTATAAAAATTTCTTTACTGAGTACAGTATAAAAAGCATTCGAATTAAGATTTTCATCATTTTTTACCCTAGTTCTAAAGCTTGCCTAGCCGGTAGGAAGGGGAAAACGTTGAAAATCAGACTCCCCTACCTACCGGCCAGGCAGGCTTTAGGGTTGGGGTAATACTGATTTTTAATTTTTCCCGATTTAGCACCTTTTTATACTGGACTCTTTACTGTTTAAATATTTTTGATTGATTCAATTACGGCTTATAGATATAATTAAATATTATTGCTAATAGAAATAGATTTACTTTTTTTTCTTTTGAATGATCAATGATATAAATCTGATATGTTCTATTTGTTTCTTAAACAAAATTAAATCTATATTTTCTTAAAGGCTTAAATTGCAATTGGTATTCAATTGACAATCAATCATATGTAAAAAATCATTTTTTAACACTTCTGTACCTATTTTTTTTGTATTTTGGCACAATTTTTAAAACATAAGCACTCTTCAAGTTATGGCATTTATAGACGATAAAATCATTGGCGAAGGACTAACTTTTGACGACGTATTTTTAGTACCGGCATTTTCTGAAGTTTTACCTCGTAATGTTGATATTTCAACACAGTTTTCGCGAAATATTCGCTTAAATACACCTATTGTTTCAGCAGCAATGGATACGGTTACAGAATCAGCTATGGCAATTGCAATGGCCCGAGAGGGAGGCATTGGAGTGATTCACAAAAACATGTCCATTGAAGAGCAAGCCTATAAAGTTCGAATGGTTAAACGTGCCGAAAATGGTATGATTATCGATCCGGTAACTATAGTCAAAGATAAACTGGTTTCCGATGCTCAGGAAATGATGCGGCAATTTAAAATTGGCGGTATTCCTGTAGTTGATGAATACAATACTTTAATTGGAATTGTTACCAATCGCGATTTGCGTTTTGAGACCATGGAGAAAACCATTGAAGAGGTAATGACTACTAAAAATTTAGTAACAACTAGTCAGTCTATCAATTTGGAAAAAGCTGCTGAAATTTTAATGAAGCACAAAATTGAAAAATTACCGGTAGTTGATGAAGATAATAAACTGGTTGGCTTAATTACTTATAAAGATATCACAAAAGCTAAAGATAGGCCTAATGCTTGTAAGGATTCAAAGGGGCGGTTAAGAGTTGCAGCAGGTGTTGGTGTTACTTTCGACACAATGGAAAGAATAGAAGCTTTAGTTGATGCTGGAGTTGATGCCATTGTTATTGATACCGCACATGGACACTCAAAAGGAGTAATTGAAACTCTTAAAATGGCCAAGAAAAAATTTCAGGGAGTCGATTTTGTTGTGGGTAATATTGCAACCGCTGAAGCGGCTTTAGATTTGGTGAAAGCTGGTGCCGATGGCGTAAAAGTTGGTATTGGCCCTGGTTCTATTTGTACCACCAGAGTTGTTGCCGGAGTGGGTGTTCCACAATTGACGGCTATAAATTGGGTAGCTGAGGCATTAAAGGGAACAGGAGTTCCTATTATTGCCGATGGAGGCGTACGTTATTCAGGCGATATTGTAAAAGGATTAGCTGCTGGAGCCGATTCAATAATGGCAGGTTCCTTATTTGCAGGAACTGAAGAGGCACCTGGAGAAACAATTATTTATCAAGGTAGAAAATTTAAATCGTATCGTGGAATGGGATCGATTGAAGCCATGCAAAAGGGTTCAAAAGACAGATATTTTCAAGATACAGAAGATGATATTAGTAAATTGGTTCCAGAAGGAATAGCAGCTCGTGTGCCTTACAAAGGAACACTTACTGAGGTTGTTTATCAAATGATAGGAGGTTTGCGTGCTGGTATGGGATATTGTGGAGCATCTAATATGGAACAATTAAAACAAGCAAAGTTCGTTAGAATAACTAATGCTGGAATGGCTGAAGGTCATCCTCATGATGTTACAATAACACGAGAAGCACCTAATTACTCTAGATAATACATAATTTTAAAAAATAACTAACAAATAAAACTATAAACATGCGACAAATTATTTTTACCCTCCTAGTAACATTAATTTCATTAAATATAATAAATGCTCAAAGCGTGAGCGATGAAATTTTATTGACAATTGGAGGAAATGATATTACAAGGGGCGAATTTGAACGTATTTACACAAAGAATAATCAAGAGCCAGCTTTTGATAAAGCTTCTTTAGATGAATATATGGAGTTATTCGTAAACTTTAAGTTGAAAGTTTTAGAGGCTGAAGCCTTAGGCATGGATACTATACAAAGCTTTAAAAAAGAATTAAAGGGCTATCGTTTCCAATTAGAAAAACCTTATTTTACCGACGAAAGTGTCGACGAGGCTTTAATTAAAGAAGCCTACGAAAGAATGAAATTTGATGTAAGGGCAAGTCATATTTTAATAAAATGTGATGATAAGATGATACCATCTGATACATTAAAGGCATACAATAAAATTGCAAAGATTAGAAAAAAAGCACTGTCTGGCGAAGATTTTAATAAATTAGCAAAAGAGAATTCAGAAGATCCTTCGGCGCAACGAAATGGTGGAGATTTGGGCTTTTTTACCGCATTTTCAATGGTTTATCCATTTGAAACGGCCGCTTACAATACTCCTGTAGGTGAAATTTCAGAAATAATTCGTACTCGTTTTGGATATCATATTATAAAAGTTATTGATAAAAAGGAGAACAAAGGACAAATTAGAGTTGCTCATATTATGAGAGCTGTTCCTCAAGGTAGTGATGCTAAAAAAGAGGCCATTGAAAAGGAGAAAATATTCCAAATTTACGATTCAGTTAAAATGGATGTAAATTTTATTGATTTGGTAAAAAGACATTCTGATGATAGAGGAACCAGTCAACGTGGAGGTGAACTTCCATTTTTTGGTACGGGTAGAATGATTCCAGACTTCGAAAAAGTGGCATTTGCTTTACAAAATATTGGAGATGTTTCGGAACCTGTAAAAACGCCGTATGGTTGGCATATTATTAAATTACTAGAAAAAAAGCCTTTAGAATCATTCGAAGAATTACAGCAAACTATTAAAACAAAAGTATCGAAAGATATTAGAGCTCAAAGAGGAAGAAATTTAGTTATTTCGCGCTTAATGAAGGAATACAATGTGTCAGTGAATAAAAAGTTATTAGAACCACTTTATTCTATAGTTGATTCTACAATTATGAATGGTAAATGGGATCCTGAAAAAGCTCATGGTTTAAATGAAATATTGGTAACTATTGCTGATACCGTAAATTACACTCAAGTCGATTTTGCGAATTATATTGGTAATGATGGATTAAGAAGGCTTCCAAATCCTTATCGAGTAATTGTTGACGAAGAGTTTGAGCAATTTGCTGAAAAGATGGTAGTTGAATATGAAAAAACTCAATTAGAGAGAAAGTATCCTGAATTCAAACATCTGACAAAAGAATATCACGATGGAATATTACTCTTTAATTTAACCGATGAAATGGTTTGGTCAAAAGCTGTTGAAGATACTACGGGATTAAAGGCATTTTATGCTGATCATACAAATGACTACATGTGGGGTGATAGAGTAGAGGCAACTATTTATACTTATAATAATGCAAAACACACAAAAAGCATTAGCAAACTTGCAAAAAAAATAGCTAAGAAAAATCTTAATTACAACCAAGAACGTAATAAATTCATGAATTCAGTAGCTAATGATTCAACATTTAATTTGACTATTACTAAGACTAAATATAGTAAAGGTGATAATCAGTTTGTTGATGCTGTTTCAAATGAGATTGGCTTAAAAGAAGTTCAAGAAATTGAGGGGGAATTTACTTTGGTTTATATAAATAAAATGCTAAGTCCTGAACCTAAAAAAATGAATGAAGCTAGAGGTTTAATTACTGCAGATTATCAAAATTATTTAGAAAAGCAATGGCTTGAAGTACTTCGTAAGAAATATGAAATATCAATAAACAAAACGGTTTTCGAAAAAATGATAAAGTAATTAGCGAAGTAAAAAAATAGTCATTTGAAGTTCTTTATGCAAATGACTATTTGTATATTTTCACTTTAATAAAAAAAATGAAATTTAATATAATTGTCTTTATAGTACTGGTATCTTTTCTGAATAGCTGCAATATGTTATTCAAAAATAAGAAGGAAGATAAAATTGTGGCAACCGCAGTTGGAAAAAAACTAACTATGTCGCAATTAAAAATGGCTATTCCCGCTGATATGAAGGAAATTGATAGCATTTCTTTTGCACAAAATTATATTGAAAAATGGGTTAAAAATCAATTATTGCTTAAAAAAGCTGAAATGAATCTTGATAAAAAAACTCAAGATAATATCGAGGTAATGATTGATAATTATAGGACATCATTGATGCTTTTTAAATATCAGCAAAAACTAATTCAGCAGAAATTAGATACGGTTGTAACAGAAGATCAGATTAATGAATATTATACTTCTAATGCGGAAAATTTCAGATTAGATAGTAGTGTGGTTAAGGCAATATATGTTAAGTTGCCAAAATCACTTCACGATAGATACCGTGTTAGATCGTGGATTAAAAGTAGCAAAGAAGATGATATGATTACCCTTGAAGATTATTGCTATCAAAATGCCCGGAATTTTTATATGGGAGAAGAATGGCAATATTTTGGAACATTATTAAATGAAGTTCCTCGTAAAATATCAAATCAGAATCAATTCCTTCGAACTAATAGTTACATTGAAACCACAGATTCATTATACGCGTATTACGTGCAAATTTTAGATTATAAATTAACAAACGATACAACTCCAGTCAAATTTGTAACTAGTCAAGTTAAGGATATTATTATAAATCATCGGAAAGTAAGCCTTATTAATAGATTGGAAAATAATGTGTACACCGATGCTGTTAATCTTAAAAAATTCACAATTCATACCAATTAAAATAATTTAATATGTTAAATAAATCGATTCTTGTATTTTCCATTTTTTGTTTGTTTATAATTTCTTTAAAAGCACAAGAAAAGGTAATTATCGACCAGGTTGTTGCGGTTGTTGGAAAGCAAGTTATTTTGCAGAGCGACATTGAAAGTCAAGCAATGCAATTGCGTTCTCAAGGATATTACACGTCGGGTGATTTGAAATGCGAAATATTTGAAGAAATGCTTTACTCAAAATTATTGGTAAATCAGGCAATTCTTGATAGTGTTCAGGTTAGTGATAGTGAAATTGCATCAGAAATGGAAAGACGATTAAACTATTTTATTAATCAAATTGGTAGTGAAGAGAAGCTGGAGGAGTTTTATGATAAATCGATACCTGAAATTAAGGAAGAATTTAAAGAAGTTATAAAAGATCAATTATTAAGTCAACGCATGCAGCAAGAGGCTGCCTCTGACATATCAGTTACTCCTCAAGAAGTGAAAGCTTATTATAAATCGATGCCAGAGGATAGTTTACCGATGATTAATACGGAATTTGAAATAGAGCAAATTATTGTTAATCCTAAAACAGAAGAAGTAGAAATATTACGCTTAAAAGACGAATTACGTGAATTTAAAAAACGTATAGAAAATGGAGAGAGCTTTGCAGTTCTTGCAGGTTTGTATTCTGAAGATCCTGGCTCCAGAGTTAAAGGCGGCGAATTAGGCTTTGTTAGTAGAGGCGATTTAGTATCGGAGTTTTCGGCAGTGGCATTTAATTTAAAGGTTGGTGAAATTTCAAAAATTGTAAAAACTGATTATGGCTATCATATTATACAATTAGTTGAGAAAAAGGGAGAAAGAATAAATTGTAAGCATATTTTATTAAAGCCAAAAGTTAGTAGCCATGAAATGCTTAAAGCAAAACACCGATTAGATTCCGTGCGAACATTATTAATTAATAAAGAACTTACTTTTAAAGAGGCTTGTTGGAAATTTTCAGAAGACGAGGAAACTCGATTGAACGGGGGTGTAATGGTTAATCCTCAAACAGGCAATTCAAGATGGGAAGCCAGTCATTTAGAACCTAAGGTTGCTTATGCAATTAAAAACCTTGAAGTCGGTCAAATTTCAAGTCCCTTTGAATCGGAAGATATGAATGGTACTAAAGTTTATAAAATTGTTACAATAAAATCAAAATCAGAACCTCATTCGGCAAATTTGAAAGACGATTATCAAAGAATCCAAGACCTTGCTTTAGGAAAGAAAAGAGCTGAGTTTATGGAAGAATGGGTCGCAAAAAAGGTAAAAAATACCTATGTGAAAATTGACGACGATTTTAATAATTGCACATTCAAAAATAATATCTGGAAAAACTTGTGATAATGACCATACCAAAAAACAATGTTCAAGCCGTTGATGCTTTAAAAGTTTCATTCGAAAAACTGTTAAATGAAATAAAAAAAGTTATTATTGGCCAAGATGAGATTGTGAAAACAACATTAATCTCAATTATAAGTGGGGGTCACTGTTTGCTTATTGGGGTTCCAGGATTAGCAAAAACCTTATTGGTAACTACAATAGCAAATTCATTGGGCTTGCAATTCAAAAGAATTCAGTTTACCCCCGATTTAATGCCATCGGATATTATTGGAGCTGAAATATTAGATAAAAACAGAGAATTTAATTTTGTTAAAGGACCTCTTTTTTCGAATATCGTTTTAGCAGATGAGATCAATAGAACTCCTCCTAAAACTCAATCGGCCTTGCTTGAAGCTATGCAAGAAAAATCGGTTACTTCGGCAAATAAAACCTACCACCTTGAGGAACCGTTTTTTGTTTTAGCTACTCAAAATCCAATTGAACAAGAGGGTACGTATCCATTGCCCGAAGCTCAGTTAGATAGGTTTATGTTCAATGTTGTTTTAGATTACCCTTCATTTGAAGACGAAATTTCTATTGTGGAAGAAACCACTAAAAAATTAAATCAAAAGGTTGATGTGGTTCTTAGTGGAAAAGAAATTATTGCCTATCAAAATTTAATTCGTGAGATTCCAATCAATGAAAATGTGTTGAAGTTTGCAGTTTCACTGGCTACAAAATCGCGTCCAAATACCGAAAAATCAATCGATATTGTTGATAAGTATGTAAGTTGGGGAGCAGGTCCTAGAGCTTCGCAATATTTAGTTTTGGGGGCAAAAACACATGCGGCAGTTAATGGAAAATATTCACCCGATATCGAAGATGTAATTGCCGTTGCAAAGCCAATTTTACGTCATAGAATCGTTCGTAATTATAAAGCAGAAGCTGAGAATGTTTCTGTCGATGATATTATCCAAAAACTGATTGATACTCAGGTAAAATAGATGTAAATTTTTATTGGAATAGTTTTTGGTTAGAGAAAAGGTGTTAGAAATCAATAGATATAAATGAATTCATTTTTACCAAAATCACTTATTGTTTTTTGTTTTGTTTTTATTGCTCATTTAGCTTTTTCTCAGGAAAAATCAAAAGTGGAATTGTTGCATGCCAACTCCATAAAGTCAGATAAAAATATAAAACAAGGAGCCCGACGCTTAATTGGTAATGTTAAGTTTAAACAAGACAGTACTATTATGGAATGCGACAGTGCATATTTCTTTTCTGAAAAGAATATGTTCGAAGCATATAGCAATGTTCATTTATACAAACAAGGCGATAATAATATTGATGTAAAAAGTGAGTTTTTACGCCATAACGGAAATTTGAAAATGGCTTATTTCCGTAACGATGTGGTATTGCGCGATACCCAAGTTGTGCTTTATACCGATTCATTAGATTATGATATAAAGCAAGATATAGGGTACTATTTATATGGAGGTACAATTGTGGATAGTGCAACTACTTTAACAAGCAAAAAAGGGCATTATTTTCAACATAGGAATACCATCTATTTTAAAGATAATGTTGTGGTACATCATAATAATGGTGAATTTGAAATGTATACCGATACATTGAAATATAATACCCTTAGTGAAACCTCATTTTTTTTAGGACCCACAGAATTTTACAACGATACCAATTATATGTATGCTGAATTTGGGTGGTACAATACGGTTATTAATACCTCAATGTTTAAAAAAAATGCTTTATATACAAATCCTAAACAGAGTATCGAAGCAGATAGTATTTATTACGATCGTCAAGCCGAACATGGAATAGCCTACTCAAATGTAATAGCTGTTGATACGGCAGAGCAAGTGACTATTAAGGGTAACTATCTGGAACTTTTTCAAAAAACAGAACAAATTTTAGTGACAGATAGTGCATTGCTTATTGCTATTCTAGAAGGCGATAGTTTGTTTTTACATGCAGATACTCTTTTTTCTGCTTATGATACATCAGGAATCCATAGAACGTTTAAAGCTTATCATCATACCAAAATATTTAAATCGAACTTTCAGGTTAAAACCGATAGCTTGTTTTTTTCTATGGAAGATTCCATAGTTGAATTTCATGGTTCACCAATTTTATGGGCTGAGCAAAATCAAATTACCGCAGAATATATCGAAGGATTTGTTAAGAATGACAAGCTAGACCATTTTAAGCTGTATAATGGGGGATTAATAATTTCGGAAGAAGATACGGTGCATTACAATCAAATTAAAGGAAAAGAGATGATTGGTTATCTTAAAAATAATCAGTTGTCAAAAATTGATGTGTTCAAAAAGAGTGAAACTATTTACTTTCCTGTGAATGAAGACGGTATTATAGGAATAAATAAAAGCACCAGTAGTGATATAACTTTAATGTTTAAGCAAAATAAAATTGACCGGATTGTTTATCGCACTAAATATGTAGGGCAAATGTTGCCAATTGATGATGCTTCACCAGCCGACATGAAAGTTCGTGAATTTAATTGGTTCGATTATTTACGCCCTAAAAGTTCAATGGATGTGTTTTTATGGCAACAAATAATTGAAAATAAAGGCAGCTCTAAAACAAATAGAACGGGTTCTTTAAAAAACACAAAACCCCCAAAAGCTAGAAAAGAATTAGATTAAGTAAATAAAAAAGGCCGCAACAAAGCAGCCAATTTGATAAAATTTCTTACTTTTTAATATTCATCTTCATTAAAGAAGAAATCATCCTTACTAGGATAATCTGGCCAAATATCATCAATGCTTTCATATATTTCCCCCTCATCTTCAATTTCTTGAAGGTTTTCAATAACTTCTAGAGGTGCTCCTGAACGGATTGCAAAGTCAATTAACTCTTCTTTAGAGGCTGGCCAAGGCGCATCTTCTAATTTTGAAGCCAATTCAAGTGTCCAATACATATATTAATAATTTTAAGTATCTACTATTTCAAAATTGCGCAAATATATATAAAAAAAATTCAATTTATTGTCTTGGAATCCAAGGAATTTCATTAATTTTTAATTCAAGGGTTAATTTTCTTGATAAAATAAAGAAATAATCGGATAAACGGTTTAAATATTTAACTACCATTTCGCAATTCCCTTCTTCCTCATGTACTATTAATGCTAGTCTTTCGGCCCTTCGGCAAACTGTTCTGGCAACATGGCAAAACGAAATGGTGGCATGGCCCCCGGGAAGTACAAAATTTACTAAACGAGGTAGTTTTTTTTCATATTCATCAATTAAAAGCTCTAGTTTTTCAATATCTGACTCTACTATTTTAGGTATTTTGAATTCGCAATCATCACAATCGGCTGCTAAAATTGTGGCGCATGTCATTAATCGGTCTTGAATTTCGATCAATGTACTTTTGTCGGAAGCGTCGAATAATTGATCGTGAACAACAGCTGTAAATGCCATTAATTCATCAACCGTGCCATAAGCCTCAATGCGTTTATGGTATTTTGGAACGCGTTTTCCGCTTATTAAGGCTGTGGTTCCTTTATCTCCTGTTTTTGTATATACTTTCATATTATTTCGATTATTCGTATTTAATTATTTGTAAACAACGAAAAACAAAATTGTTTAAACCTAGATTGAGCGATTTGCGAGAAAATAACTAAAGGATATCTTGCTTAACAATTTGTTAATGAGTATATTA
>JAEINW010000119.1 GCA_016342715.1 Salinivirgaceae bacterium
CTGACAACGTCCGAAGGTCTTGTCAGCGTCTCTCTCTCGAAATGAAACTAAGTAGTTAACTACTACCTCTATAAATATAATTAATTTTGATTAGGGCATTCTATTGTAGAATGCCCTTTTTTAATTGTCTTTTCCATATTAAAAATGTAAATTACAATTAAACAAATATCTGATGCTTACCATTGTAAAAGAATATATTAACAAAATTTTAAATTATATTATTGAAAAACGAGGATTCGATTTTAAAGGCTATAGTTATGAAATGTTGGATCGAAGGATTTCAAAGCGAATTTCAAAGCATAATTGTGAAGATTATTCAGAATATTTGAAAATACTCTATGAAAATGAAAAGGAAATAGACGCATTAATCAGTAAAATAACAATTAATGTAAGTAATTTCTTTCGCGATCCATTAATGTATGAGATTCTTGCTGATTATCTTATTCCAAATTTACTTGTTGAGAAAAAAAACAAAAATAGTACACACCTTCGTATTTGGTCAGCAGCATGTTCCGAAGGTCAGGAAGCCTATTCCGTTGCTATTATTGGTGATGACTTAATTAAAAACGATTATAAGGATTTCGAAATTTCAATTTTTGCTACGGATATTGATGATATTGTATTATGTAAGGCTCAATTAGGAGAGTACCATTCATCTGATTTAGTGGATACAAAAAATAAATATATCTCAACACATTTTGTCAAATCAGGTGAAATTTATCGTATTTCTGAAGCCATTAAAAGCAAAGTTGAATTTTCAAAATTTGATTTGTTGGATAAAAAACTAACCCTTCCTCCAGTCAGTGTTTATGGTAATTTCGATATAATATTGCTGCGCAATGTTTTGATCTATTATAGCGTAGAATACCAAAATCAAATGTTAAATAAAGTATATAATTCGCTAAGTAAAAATGGGATTTTAATTTTGGGTGATACAGAATTATTAACCGAAAAATTTAGGGATAAATTTAATAGAGTGGGTAACTTTAGTAAAATATTTAAAAAGATAAATTAATATGAGTTCATTAAATTTACGAATGAAAATACAATTGATTATTGTATTTACGATTACTGTGTTTTCAAGCCATTCACAAACAGTTTTAAAACTATGGGAAACTCCGGCTGTGTTAGATATTCCAGAGTCTGTTTTGTTTGACGATTCAATTATTTATGTAAGTAATATTAATGGAAAACCAACAGAGAAAAATGAAATGGGTTACCTGTCAAAACTATCGGTTGATGGCGAAATTATTAATCAGAAATGGATTATAGGTTTAAATGCTCCAAAAGGAATGGCAGTTTTTGAAAACTTACTCTATGTTACTGATATTGACAGGATAGCTGTTATTGACAGAGTGGATGGAAAAATCCTTAATTTTATACCCATTGAAAACGCTAAGTTTTTGAACGATGCAACAGTTAATGAAAAAGGGCTTGTGGCATTTTCCGACTTGCAGGATAATACCATTTATCTAGTTGAAAATAATATTGTTTCAATTTTGGTAAAAAATGAGATTTTGCAAAATGTAAATGGTTTATGGTGGGGTAATGATGCATTATATGCAGGCACAATAAATGCGGTAGTTAAGATAGATGTAAATACAGGCGAAATAATTAAATATATTGAAGGTACTGGCGGAATTGACGGAATTGAAAAAGTAGCTGGTAATTCTTTTATCATTTCAGATTGGAGTGGTAAAGTTCAATTAATATCGCCACAAGAGAATCCAATTGTTTTGTTCGATACAACAAAAGACAAAATTAATGCTGCTGATATTGAATATTCAACGAAAAATAATATTTTGTATGTTCCTACATTTTACGCTAAAAGTGTAGTTGCATATAAGGTTCAGTTTTAATTTAAAAATAATATTTCATAAAGGAGCCAATTGTTCAATCAAGTCGTTGAATAATTGGCTCTTTTTATATATTTTTGCAAGTCTTTAAAAACAGAATACAATTATGTTCGAAAATTTATCAGATAGGTTAGATAGATCCTTTAAATTATTAAAAGGACAGGGAAGAATAACAGAAATAAATATTGCGGAAACATTAAAAGATGTTCGTAAAGCCCTACTCGATGCCGATGTTAATTATAAAATTGCTAAAACGTTTACCGATAAGGTAAAGCAAGAGGCTCTTGGTCAGGATGTATTAAATTCTGTTAAGCCTGGTCAAATGATGGTGAAAATTGTTCACGATGAATTGGCTAAATTAATGGGGGGTGAAGCTGTAGATATTAATGTTAAAGGTAATCCATCGGTTATTTTAATTGCTGGTTTGCAAGGATCTGGTAAAACTACTTTTTCGGGCAAACTTGCCTATCTTCAAAAAACAAAAAAAGGTAAAATGCCTCTATTAATTGCGGGAGACGTTTACCGTCCTGCTGCAATTGACCAGTTAAAAGTTTTGGGAGAACAAATTGGAGTAGAGGTTTATACAGATATGGACAGTAAGGATCCTGTAAAAATTGCTAAAGATGGTATCAAATACGCCAAGCAAAAAGGATTTGATCTGGTTATTGTCGATACGGCAGGTCGTTTAGCTGTCGATGAGCAAATGATGAACGAAATTGCTGCGGTTAAAAAGGCAATTGATCCTCAAGAAATTTTATTTGTGGTTGATGCCATGACTGGTCAGGATGCAGTTAATACAGCAAAAGAATTTAACGACAGACTTAATTTTGATGGTGTTGTTCTTACAAAACTAGATGGTGATACGCGTGGTGGAGCTGCATTGTCTATTCGTGAAGTAGTTAACAAACCCATAAAGTTTGTTGGTACTGGTGAGAAAATGGAGGCCTTGGATGTTTTCCATCCAGAACGTATGGCTGACAGAATATTGGGTATGGGTGATATTGTATCACTTGTTGAAAAAGCTCAAGAACAATTCGATTCAGAACAAGCCAGAAAACTTCAAAAGAAAATTGCTAAAAACCAATTTGGGTTCGACGATTTCTTGTCGCAAATACAGCAAATTAAAAAGATGGGAAATCTAAAAGATTTAGCTGCTATGATTCCTGGTGTTGGTAAAGCACTTAAAAATGTTGATATCGATGATGATGCGTTTAAAGGAATTGAAGCCATTATTCAATCAATGACTCCTGATGAAAGAGATAATCCGGTAATTATCAACGGATCAAGAAGAAAAAGAATTGCAAACGGTAGTGGAACTTCTGTACAAGAGGTAAATCGTTTAATTAAGCAGTTCGATGAAACTCGTAAAATGATGAAAATGATGAGTGGTGGGGGTGGAAAAAATCTTGCCAGAATGATGAACGGAATGCGAAACTAGATTAATACAAATATCAATAATCGTTACCAATGAAACTAATTGACGGGAAAAAAATAAATCAGGAAGTTAAAGCTGAGATTGCTAAAGAAGTTGAAGAAATGGTTGCCAAAGGTTTAAAAAGACCAAATTTGGCAGTTATTATGGTTGGAGAAGATGGAGCAAGCGCAACATATGTTGGCAGCAAAATTAGAACTTGTAAAGAAGTTGGATTTGAATCGACAGATATAAATTATCCTGAATCAGTTACAGAGGAGGAGATTCTCAGAAAAATTGAGGAAATAAACACTAACGATGAAATTGATGGATTGATTATTCAGTTGCCATTGCCCAAACATATAAGTGAAGATAAAGTTATTGAAGCGATAGATTATAAAAAAGATGTGGATGGTTTTCATCCTATAAATGCAGGAAGGCTAGCCATGGGTTTGCCATCATTTTTACCAGCAACTCCTGCGGGAATAATCGAATTATTAGCCCGATATAATATTGAAACCGAAGGTAAAAATTGCGTTGTATTAGGAAGAAGCAATATTGTAGGTACACCTATTAGTTTGCTGATGTCTCGGAAAGCAAAACCAGGCAATGCAACCGTAACTATATGTCATAGCAGAACAAAAAATATTAAAGAAATTTGTAAAAATGCAGATATCTTAATTGCTGCAATTGGTCAAATGGAGTTTGTTACTGCCGATATGGTAAAAGAAGGTGCTACGGTTATCGACGTTGGGATTCATCGTGTGAAATCTGATCAGACAAAATCGGGCTGGAAAATAAAAGGGGATGTTAAATTCGATGAAGTAGCCGAAAAGTGCGAATATATAACTCCAGTGCCTGGAGGTGTTGGTCCAATGACAATAATAAGTTTGTTGAAAAATACCCTTTTGGCTGCTCAAAATAAAATCTATTAACAATCAGTAATTTACATAGTTATTTAAGCCTGATATTTTTATCAGGCTTTTTTATTGGTATTTTTTGCTTTTTTATTGTGGTAATTTTTTCGTATCTTTTTGAGAGAAAAACATAGTTAAAACCTATAAACATAATAATTATGAATCGATTTCTTATTCCTTTAATGTTGTTACTATTTATCGGTTGTAAAAACCATGTAGATAGCCGTGTAAATGAAAAAATAGTTCTTGATGTTTTGAATGAATTTGTAACTTCAGTTGAGAACAAAGACTATGCTAAAATCGATCAATTAACACATGATGATTTTGTAATTTATGAAAATGGTTCTGTTTGGAATTTGGAGCGTTTTTCTCAAGCGTTGGAAGGGTATGATAGTGTTAAAATTTCTTATACATTAGAAGATATTCATTCCATTGTTGACCATAACACAGCACATTTGCAATTTATAAATAAAGGAATGTTTACACATCCTGATACAGTTGTAAATTTACAATTTATTGAAAGTGCTACATTGGTCAGAGAAAATGATATTTGGTTAATAAAATTCTACCATTCTACCCATTTAAAATAAATTTAAAGCCCGATTTTCGGGCTTTTTTTATCATTTATTTTCACGAGTTCGCAATTGACACATGCATGAACCAGATAAGCGTTTTTTGTTATTTATTATAATAGGTAATCCATCTCGTTCCCATTCCACCAAGCCTCCAGCCAAGTTGAAAATTTTTGTATAGCCATAGTTCCATAGTTTTTCATATATTTCTTTGCTTTTTATACCTGTAGAATCGGCAATTATTACATTTTTGTTTTTTGGAATCGAATGGTGATCTGATTCAATTTGCTTATAAGGAATTAGTATCAAGGTTTCAACGTCAAATTTTTTATAGGCGGTCAGATATTCCATACGAACATCAAGAATAATAGCTCCAGACTGACATTTTTTAAATGCTTCTTTTGGTGAAATGCTGTTCATTTTACATTAAAAAATTAAATAAGAAACCTACTAATACAATACCCAAGCCTACAATTCCAACGAAAGATAAAATAAGTGGCCATTTTAGTACTTTTTTTAATATAATTATTTCAGGCAGCGATAATGCAATTACTGACATCATAAACGCTAAAGCTGTTCCCAGTGAAACACCTTTCTCAATCAAAACACTAACTATTGGTATTATTCCCGCTGCATTTGAGTACATAGGAATACCAATTAAAATAGCCAGAGGAACTCCATACCAATTACCGTTGCCTAATAAATTCCCAAGAAAATTTTCGGGAACATATCCGTGAGCACCAGCACCAATAGCTATTCCTATAATAATATATATCCAAATTTTACCAACTATTTCTTTTACAGAATCGTAGCCTTTATCAATTCGGTCAGATAATGATAATTTTTTATCAGCAATTTCCTGATTATTATTTGTTTTTATTTGATAAACCCAATCGGCTACGTATTTTTCTAGTTTCAGTTTTGATAATACCCAACCTGAAAATATTGCAATTAATAGTCCGGTGGAAACATAGATTATGGTAACTTTCCAGCCAAATAGTCCTAATAGTAGAACCAAGGCAACCTCGTTAACCATAGGGGCAGCAATTAAAAAAGAAAAAGTAACTCCAAGTGGAATTCCGGCTTCAACAAATCCTAAAAATAATGGAATAGCTGAACATGAGCAAAATGGAGTTACTACTCCGAGCAAGGCAGCTAATATATTTCCAGTAAAAAGTGATTTACCTTCAAGTGCTTTTTTTGTCTTTTCTGCCGAAAAATATGTTCTAACAATTCCCACCAAAAAAATTATAAGAATTAAAAGTAGAAATACTTTTGGCACCTCAAATAAGAAAAAACGAATGGTTTCTGTTAAATGTTTGCCTGTTTCAAGTCTTAAAATTGAGTTAACAAAAAAATCGGAAATGGATGACAATGACACATAAAGAATTACCCATACAGGTATTAGAGAAAGTAGAAAAAATGGTGCTTTATTCTTTAAGCTTGCAATATGCATTCGTTTAAATTTAATTGGTTTTGCTTAGCGATTCTATGATTAGATTTTTAAGTTTTTCTGGTTTTGAAACGGCATACATAAAAGCTTCGTTAGTTAAGTTGATTTGCTCACCGTTTACTACAAGCAAAAGAGTTTTACTTGTTATGTTGTATTCTTTTAAAATGTCTTTGTTTTTATCCTCCTCTACATTAACGAGTTTTAATTCAACATCTCCCTTATAAATTAATTGTAAGGTGTTTTTTACAACTTTTTCAATGCTTACGCAAGTATTGCATCTTCTGGTGCTATGAAAATAGAATGCTTTAACATTTTCAGATGGAACAGCATCAAAAGAAGTTTCATTTTTGTCAGATGTTTCTGAATGCTTAGGTTTAGAATTGGTTTGACATGATAGCATTATAAATGCTGTTAATCCGATAATTAGTATTTTTTTCATCTGTTTATAATTTTATTTTATTGATCCTATGAAACCCTGAAGGGCTCAGTGAAGCCAATATCCGTGTTAAACATTTTCAGTTGGTGTAATATTTATTGCATGGATATTTCATAAAAATTTTATTTAAGTGTGTCAATAATTATTTTTTCGAGATCTTTTGATTTTGGAAGTTTGCCACTAAATACTACCTTGTCGTTAATTACAAGACCGGGAGTACTCATTATTCCAAATTTCATTATTTCCATAATATCATCAATTTTGGTAACCTTGGCATCAAGTGCTTTTTCATTTACAATACTGATAACCATTTTCTCAAGAGATACACATTTAGCGCACCCTGTACCAAGAACTTTAATATCAGCTGTTGTATTAATTTTTAAATTTTTAAAATCGTTCATATCAGTTTATTTTTGAATAAAGAAAATATATATGTAATAGAATCCTGCTACGATAAATATAATGGCTACTATTTTTCGAGTCCAAAATTCAAGTTTGTTTAATTTGCTATAGATATTCCCAACACTTTGTAGCATAAATGCAATTACATAAGCAAAAATAATAACAGGTAAACCTGTAGCTATAGCGTAAATAATTGGGAGTAGTAATCCACTCTCAGAACTCAAGGTTAAGGGCATTAACATTCCAAAATATAAAACGCCACTATAGGGGCAAAAGGCAAGTGCAAACACAATTCCAAGTAATAATGAACTCCAAAGGGATTGTGAATTATTTTTATTTACTTTTTGAGTGAAGTTTGTAAGTCCTAATGAAGGTATTTTAATGATACCCAAAAAGAAAACACCAACAAGAACTAAAAGTGGGCCTAAGAATTTTTCGCCCCAGCGCTCAAATAGCTGACTAATATTAACTTGATTTGCTCCAAAATATATGATCCATCCAAGAATTGTATAAGTTAGAGTTCTTCCCAGCGTATATATTAACCCATTTAAAAAGACACGTTTTCTATTGCTAATATCTTTACTTAAATATCCAATAGCTGTTATATTTGTTGCTAATGGGCAAGGGCTAATAGCAGTCATTAAGCCCAATAAAAATGCTGACCAAATTGGGAATTGAGAATTATCAAACAAGTTTGTTAAAAATTCCATAAGCCTATTCCGATATTATTTTGAATTGATTAAATAAGCCGCAAAGCAATCGTTGGGCATTGTCCCAATTTTCTTTATTAATACAATACTTAATTTTTGGAGGATTGTATTCGCCTTTAATAAGTCCGGCTTCTTTTAGTTCCTTAAAATGTTGCGATAGGGTCGATCTTGCAATTGGAAGTTCTTCGGCAATATCACCAGTATAACAACAAGGTGAACTAGTTAACACCTTTAAAATTTGTATTCTGATAGGATGTCCTAAAGCTTTTGAATATCTGGCAAGGTCTTTTATGTCTTTTTCATTCATCTTGGAAAAATTATATTTTGTATTTCGTAAAAATACGAAACAAAAATACGCTTTAATTTTTATTTGCCTGTGTTTTGAAAGAATTATTTATTATAAGTCTTCGTAATACAAAAATTTTGCAGAGTTTTTGTCTTTTCTTCGGTACAGAAAATATACGATGTTGTCTCTTATTAATGGTTTTTCAATCCATGAATATGAAATTCTTTTAACTTCTTTGTATTTTCCAGTATAAATATCAACTTCATACAGTGTGGTAATACTATTTTTGAGGCTAGTTGTGTAATATTTATTTTGTATTTCATCAACTATTATATTTGGTGTCCAGTTTTTCATTTGTTCGTAGTAAATGGGAATGTTTTTTAAATGTTCACCATTTATGTTAAAATTTTGAATGTTGCTATTTGGATGATCAAAAATAATAATAGTATCGTTATTAACTAATAATGGAGCATATATAGCTTGGTGAAACATATTGAATTTAAATACTTCTTTTAAGTCTTTAGATCGAAATTTTCGTAGAGATTCATAATTGTTTGTGTTGCCCATAATTTTAATTCCATTACTTCGCAATAAATGGTTAAAATCAGTTACGAACATATTTTGTTGAAATTCATCATTAATTCTAGTAAATAAATTGAAATCATTATTTACTAGGTTATATGAATAATACTCTAAAGACAGATCAAAGGGACCCATATATTTATAAAATAGAGTTTTATCGATACTTGCAACGCATGGTTTTAGTAGTTTATTAAATTTATCTTGAAAAGCCATTTGTAGCCGCAAACTTGTGTCGCTAATATGTATCATGTATGGGATTGATTGACATACTAAAAATTGTTTTTTAACGCAATCGGTATACAGTTGTATGGGTTTTCCTTTAATAGGAATTGCGGCAAGCGTTTTTCCTGTAAGATTAGTCATTATAAGTATTGACTTTGATAATCTCTTTTTGTAGCTGATAATTAGTATTTTATCCTCATGGATCAGATAATCGATTATTTGATATTCTCTGTTTCCAAAAACCACATTTTTTTCCGAATTGACGGTTATCTCGTTAATATCTATTGATTTTGGATACAAAATAAATGAGCAATTCTGATTTCTTTTTTTTGTAATGTTTATCGATGTGTCTTCGTAAGCAATAAAGTTTGCTGTTAACTCGAGGGGTAAAAATGTTTCTGGTATTTCTAGGGTGAATTTTCCAAAAATATTTGCAGATGTTCCAATATATGTATTTTTGATACTGATATTTGCGTAGGGTAACGATCTTTTTGAATAGAAATCTTTTACAGTTCCCGTAATTCTTATCGTATCCTGACCATAAATATCATTTATAATTAATACTATAATTATGATGCTTAAAAATTTTATATATCTCATTAAATACTAAATGAAAAATTGGATTTTTCAAAGTTGTCAATTTTTTGTTAACCCATTTTATGATGTGCAATTATAAAAATAATTTATGATATTCATGCTGAATTTGATAGTAGATATGAGTTTTATTCTATTGAAACAGTGAAGTTCGTTTTGAAAAAAGATTCCTTTATCAATTCGGTTGAATTAATGACAGATGAATCACACCTAGAGTCGATATTAAAAACTTGCTTGATAATGCATTTAAATTTACAGAGGAAGGTGAAATTTCATTTGCTTATAAAATTGATGAGAAGAATAGTTTTGTAAATTTATTTGTTAAAGATACTGGTATTGGGCTTTCTAAAGAGAATAAAAGTTGAATTTTTTAAGCGATTTAAAAAAGCGAAGTTATCATCGTAAAAATTATATTGGGGAGCTTGGTTAGGTTTGAGTATTTGTAAAAACCTTGTTGACATGTTGGGTGGTAAAATTTGGATAAAATCAGAAATTAATAAAGGTTTTGTTTTTTATATTTCCATTCCCAAGTGAGTAACTACATTGAATAAAATTTTTAAATTAGGTTCAATTTTTAACCACACAAGTTTCATTGAACGTACTCTTTTTATCCCACCTAACCTCCCTTAAAAAGGGAGGAGCTTAGCGGTAGCGTCTCATGAACGAAGTGAGTAACTACATTCTACAAAATTGAAAAATTTGATTCAATTTTCAAACAGACAAGTTTCATTGAAAGTACTCACTAACTCCCTCCTTGCAAAGGAGGGTTGGGGAGGATAAATTATTTTACAAAAAAATCCAACCAACAAAACCCAGCTTATGCCAGGTTCTGAATTATACTAAAGCTTATTGTCTTCATTGTTGCAGGCCACGAGACACAAGGCTTGCCAGCTCTATTTCATTAAGCTACGATCATCCTTGTAAGTTGAAACAAAGACTATTTGGCTTTTTCTAGCTTATAGCCTTAAAAAAAAACAAAGCTTAACATTTATGCTAAGCTTTATTTTATTTTAAATTGATTGTCTTTCTTTACTTCCATACCACACGAAAGATTAGCTTCCGCTGAACTCGCAAGCTCGTTCGTGCGGCAGCCTTTTAATAATAATTTACTCCTTCATTGGGTTTGTATTTTACATCAAACTGCCCATCAACAGTAATAATATCCTCGCTTTGACTATTTTTTGCATCAAACTTAAATGAGCCTGAAATAATATGATTTGTGGTATCTAATTTAGTAATGTCTAGTTCTCCTGTATTATTTGAATTAAGATATATAGTATTTTTATCCAAATATGTGGCAGAACTACCATAATCTGAAAGATGACAAACACCTTCTGATATCATGTTATCTATGGAAAAAAACATGAACTTATGTTCCTCTAAATATAATATACCTCCCTCTAATTCAAAATGATGTTTGCCATTAAAATAAGGATCATCATGATTATAAAAAACATGTATTCTTGGCGAAGTAGATAAATATTCAACTTTTGAGCTAATAATATTACCTCCATTTATCCGAAAAATAAAAGTATTTTGTCCTATTTCTGTATTAGGAGGTAGAGGAGTGAGTGTTAGCTCTTCCTTTTTACAAGAAAAATGAATAAAAACAATTAAAAATACTACTAAAATTAAATGTGTTTTCTTCATGTCTATAATTTTTTTCTAATTTACTGTTTCACAATCTCAGTCTTTTGTTATAATTGGCTCTAAACGTTAAGTATAAGAATAGTAGCCGATTGCGTGGCACTTTCCTGTCAAGTTACAAGAATGTTGAAGCGGGCTAACAGCCTTGAATTTACTGCTATTTCGGCTATTATTTTTATACATTGTTCAAGCAACACTATATTAGAGGCTAAGTGTTAGCGGTTGTAGCTATTCCATTTTATTAAAATAATAATTAAATCCGTCCATTGCTAAAGAAAACAAATTCATAGAATCCTTTTCTGGCAATTCAACATTTAATTCAATCTCGTTAAAAAAGAAATCTGAGTTTTCATCTCGTTGTAACTTAATCCATAGCTTTTCTGAGTTTTGCTCCATTATCTCAATTTTTCCATATTCTAACAAACTATCATTTCGAACAAAACCATATATTCCATAATTCTTTATTTCCAAATAATCAAAATCTGGAGTATATCCCATTCCGGAATATCCGCCATCAATTTTTTCTATTCCCCATTGGCCATAAAAATCAAGATAAATATTATGCAATATCTCTTCATTATAATATTTTGTATCCAAAATACCACTCCATAAATCTGATGATTCTTTATTATTATCATCATCGTTATCTTTTTCACATGCTACTAGTCCTAAAACTAAAACAAAACCGATTAAAAAATAATTTTTAAAGTTTTTCATAAGTCAGATTTTTTTAAATAAATAAGTGTTAAATTGATGTTTTTATAAAAAAAATGGTTGCGTACACTATAACCACCAACGGTGGCAATATGGCTTGAAGCGGAATGCGAGCGATTCAGTATAAAATTGAGATAAGTTTGGAACGGAACTACCCCGCTCCAAACTTGCACCTCACCGCTTTTTGCTATATTGCGTGTTGTGTTTAGTAAATGTTCTGGGAACTATTCAGCTTTATTATATAGCTCATTGTCAATATTAAAGATGTATTCTGAATCACTTATTCTCTCGTAATTATCTTTTAACAACACATTAAAAGATGATGTATCTGTTAATATATACGATATTGATTTATCGTCAGCAAATAATATTAAAACAGAATCGAAATCTTTTCTTGAAATCGGATCAAGCTCAAAAATTCCATTAGCACCCTTAAACAACTCAGCGATTGTTCCTGATGTTATAGTGAAAGACTTATTATTATCTTGAGAATCAAAATCAAAGAAATTCAATTCAGCATCTAATGATGTTTGATTATTCGCTTTAATAATCCACTGTTGCTCATTATCAACTTTATCAGTTTTTTCACAACCAGAAAACAAAATCGTTGATATGAATAAAATAAGTATATATTTCATGGTATCAGACTTTAAAGGTTAATATAATTATCAAATAGTTCATCTATGTTTGCATCTGTTGAAATATTATATAGACTTTCTAAATTATTTCGCCACTCTGTCAGCGTTTTTTTCTTTTTTAATGCGTTTTCAATTTGTCCTAAATTAAATCCAGTAACTTGGTCTATTGGATAATTTGTGCTATTCCAATGTGTTGCTCGTTGATTTGTATTATCAATTAGGTCAATAACAAGAGGCGTATATATTCCTTCTAAATCTGTATTTATGTCATTAAATGTATAGGAATTCCAACTAAAATTATCCGAACCATAAACATCATCAACAAAAACATATGCAACACCAACAGCCCAGCTTTCAATGACAATATCATCTGCATTTCTGAAAGTACTTTTATCAATATCCCAATGAGATGAATGAGCCAATTCATGGACAATTGTTCCATAAATAAGTTTTGAACTTCTCTCTGTACCACTTGCTGTCTTTTTGTAGATTTTTATCTCGGGGAAAGTATTCCAACGGTTAGACTTTTTATAAAAAGCCCTTCCGCCTTTATCCATAACTCCGATTTTCACTTTTCTTTTCCAAAAGCTATTTTTAGGAGGTGTTTTTATTCCATAAGTATTATTGTACCAGTACGTGTAAGCACCACGGTGAACATGAGCATAAACCCAAGAAATCCCACCTTTTCCAATATCTAGATTCCATGCCTTTTCTTTATATCTTGGTCCATTATAATATGCTTGTCCCCAATTACCGCTTCTTATATCAAAGTCAGCTCGTTCCCATTTTATACTATAATTTACATGACCTTTAAAATTGTGATTAATATAAAAGTATCCATTATTATCTGTTAAATCAGACTTTATAGTAAACCAACTATAAGCCCTTGCTTTACATCCAACAACAGGAATCCATCCCAAACCACTATTATCATTTACTCGAATAGTGCCACTTGGTTTCCATTTCTTACGTCCCCAGTTTGTAGCTTTCAAACCATTACTTTCATCTCCTTCATAATTATCAGTAATTTTCAAAGCCTCTACTTCTAATTCATCCCAAAAACTCCACTCATCAGCACTTTTTAAAGATGATGAATCTTCCTCCATTGTTTCAGGTAAAAACAATTCATCTAATACTTCATATTCTATGTTTGGAAAAATAAAATCATTTTTAACAGCACAATACTGCCATGTTATTGCAGTATCTGGTAATTCTGAATCATGATAATAAGTGCCCCCTTCTTGAATTTCATAATCTAAAGGATAATCAAACAATTCTAATGTTGTATCAATTTGCAGAATACCTAATTCTTCGTCTGATTTTGGCAAAAACCTAACATATAGGTGAGTAATGTCTATGTCTGATTCTGTAATACTAGCTGATTTTAATTGTGAGCTTCCATTAATATTATTATATGCTTTTCGCATATTTTCAACAGTATATGGGTTCTCTAACTTTTCCCCAAGTTGAAGCATACCATCCTGAAATTGAGATTCTTCAGTTTCTGATATTGGTTCAGTAACAATCTCATCTTTTTGACAACCGCTTATTGCTAGTAGCAACGCTAAAAATACCGCAATGTTTAATTTATAATTTTTCATGTTCGTTAATATAATGAATTAATTTCAATGGTTTTCCTACTCTTTCGATTTTCGGTTACTCGGCTTACTCTGTTTAAAGTGTTATTTCGGTTCATTCCACTTTTTCTTTTTCTTTTTTCTCATCGGGATGCTACCCCTATTTAGCTGTACGGTCTTTTTTTTATTAAACACAACCTTGAAATAGAAACCATAAAAAGAAATGTTATGATTTCTATTTCATTATTGTTAAAAATAATAATTTCTTATTAATCAATAAACAATTTGTATAACATATAGCTAACGTATTAGAACAGAACAGGAGCAAACTCAGCACATGATACTATTAATAAAGAAATCCTAAGGATTTGAACAATACTTTGGAGAACGGTAGCTTTTAAAATGCAAAATTTGTGAAGGTTCACTAGTGGTGTTGAAAATAATTTCAAAACCAAGAGCCCCTCCAATAAAATCTGATGCCGGTCTGGTTACATCCTGGAATTAAGCATTTTTATAAAATGCGGTAAGCTTAAACTTCCGATTAATAGAGAGAAAAGTGGAATCCGACGACCCGTAAACTTCCAGATCCTTGGATTTGCTTTTGTACCCATCTACAAGAAAGGGGTAAAAGGACAATACCAATTAGTTATCACCAAAAAGAAGTGGAAAGAATTCAAAATCAAGTTGAAAGAAATCACCCGAAAAACTAGACCACGAAGTTTTGATATGCGCATTAAAGAACTCATCACATACATTAATGGATGGGTTGAGAGTCGGAAATATGCAAACATTAAAGGCAAATTGGCAGAACTGGACGGATGGTTACGAAACAGACTGCGATACTGTATATGGCATCACTGGAAAAAGCCGGAACGCAAAAGGAAAAACCTGATTAGATTGGGCGTAAAACAGGGTATGGCATACGCATGGAGTAGAAGCAATATGGGAGGATGGGCGATAGCCCAAAGCCCAATTTTGGGAACAACCATAACATTAGCAAGACTCAGAAAACGGGGTTATGTTTCTCTCTCAACAGTATATGAAAAGAAAACCGCAAACCTTTTTGGTAAAGGTAACACGCTATTTCCCATGTTTTGAGGAACCGCGTAGTACAGCCTGTCCCGATTTTGCATCGGGAAGACCCGTACGCTAGGTGGTGTGAGAGGTGCACTGGCGGGGCTACAATCCTGTCAGCCATCTACTCGATTACCCAACGTATTCCATTTATTCAATAAGTACCTTTTTCGTTATTTCACCATCCTTAGTTAAAATTTTAAGATAATAAATACATGGAACAAATTCTGAAACATCCAATTCTTTATCTGATTTATTGAATGTCTTTGCTTTTTTACCTATAACATCAAAAAGCTCAATTTTTTCAATTATTGTATAATTTAGAAATTCAATATTTAAAACAGTATTTGTGGGATTTGGAAATATCTTTATGGCATTATTTAAAGAAGATTCAATATTACCTAATGGATTTTCAACTAAAGTGTCTGTTTGAACTATATTAATTATAGAGTCATTTATGGAACTGCCGTACGTTATAGTATTTGTATTGACTAAAATTAAACTAAAATAAGTGTCTATAAATGCAATAGTAGTATCATAAGAGCAGCAACCAGCTTGAGGCCAATTGCCCCTTAGATCATAGAATAAATTTATAGATATAATGCGGTTACTTGTAGAAACTATAAATGTGTCTAATCTAGGGCATGTACTACCATACCCTATCGAAAAATAGGTTTCAGAAAACAATTTAAAATTATTACTATCAATTTCATAAGAATGATTAGATGACAAAAAGCCATTTTGCCCATTTGCAGTTGATACCAAAGTAATCAAGAGTAGGAATAAGAAATAATTAATTTTTTCTTTCATGGTTTTATATCTTTTTAAAGTTTATAATAAGCAGCAAGGAGAAATCTCTCCCTGCTGCATAAATTTCTACTGAATCATCATTGCCATTGCATCCACAATTTGACCATCTACAACCAATGCTACTGTATAAATACCCATTTGGTAATTTGATACATCAATATTGGTTTGTGTTTGAGTAGTGTTGAGAATATAATTGTTTGAAGTTGAAAAATTACTTGCTCCTACTATCATTAAGTAAGCAGAATTTACTCCTTCCGCATCATATTCAATCGTTACATTTGTATTGGCAGGATTGGGACTTAAGCTGGTGATTTTAAATCTATTCACTTTCACTTCAACTTCGTCATAGTCCTTAAATCCATCTGCATCCGCTACTACTTCCAGTTTGTATTTTTCTGTTACTTCTGGCGATACAGATAAACTTGCTCCTGTATAAATCAAATTACCTTCTGAATCGTACCAACTATACTTAGCAGCTTCGTTTATTTGTTCAGCAGTTAACGTAACGCTTTCTCCCTTATCAATTTCTTCATCATTACCTGCATCAGCCATAAAAACTTGTCTTGGTTTTTTTCTTATAATAAATGTTTCGCCTCCTATTACTTCAC
>JAEINW010000120.1 GCA_016342715.1 Salinivirgaceae bacterium
TTTCAGGACAGCCATTAATATCTGTAATATTTACATTGTAGGTATTTGGAGCCAATCCAGAAATGCTATCTGCTTTTAGTCCATTATCCCAGCTATAGTTGTATGGTTGAGTACCACCACTAACGAATACTGAAATCCACCCATTATTAGCATTTTTACACGATATTTCATTTGAGTTCCCGTAATCGGAAATATGCGTAGAGTCAAGAGTTACAGAAGCTGCTGGTTGGGTAATAATAATTGAGCTATCAACCGAACATCCTCTATGGTCAGTTATGTTTACCGTATATGTGTCGGCAATTAAATTTGAAACTAGTGCAGTATTTGGGGAAAATCCACCAGATAATCTAGACCATAGGTAATTATAAGGAGCTGTTCCTCCAGTTCCTTGAGCTTTAAGGAATCCTTCGTTAGAATTAAAACACTTAACTCCGAAGCCATTATAATTAGAAGTATCAATAAAATTAACAGTTGGTCGAGATACAGGTTCTTTTACAGTAAAAGTTTTAGTTGCACTACAGCTATTGGCATCTGAAATGGTTACAGTGTAGTTATCTGCATATAAGTCTGTAATGGTGTCGTTATTGGCAAAAGTATCACTAGTACCTTCTGCTATCCAACTAAAAGAAAAGGGTTGGGTTCCACCGGTAATGTTTGAAATATTAATGGTTCCTGTACTATCACTAAAACAATTAACACTATCAATATCAAATGCCAGAACACTAATGGCAGATGGTTCAGTGAGTTCAAAAGGGCCACCAGTTTCAGGACAGCCATTAATATCTGTAATATTTACATTGTAGGTATTTGGAGCCAATCCAGAAATGCTATCTGCTTTTTGACCGTTATCCCAGCTATAGTTGTATGGTTGAGTACCACCACTAACGAATAAAGAAATCCACCCATTATTAGCATTTTTACAGGATATTTCATTTGAGTTCCCGTAATCGGAAATATGCGTTGAATCTAATAGTAAAGCAGGAGCCTCGTCAATTGTAAAAGTTTGGTTTAAAGTGCATCCATTATTAGTAGTAACATCTATGGTATAATCACCTTTTTTCAACCCTCTAATATCCTCATTGTTATAAGTAAAGTTGTTCGTGCTCGACCAACTAATTGTAGTATCAGAAGTGCCTAACACTTCAAAATCAATAGCACCTTTGCCAGATTGGAAACAGGAATCATCAATAATATTTGCTGTGTAATTTAGGACACCTTCCCATATTAAATCAAAATTAGATTCTTGATCATTTCTGTTTTGAAAAACAACTGTAGCTATCCCTCCAGAAATACTAAAAGTTTTATTTTTCAAATCATTATCATTTGTAAAAGTTGTATCATAGTTAGATGTTGTATCTCCTTGATATATTTTTAAAAAATCATTTTTTATATCATCATCACCTGGCGCTCCTGATCCATCAAAGGAGAAGTTTATTTGTGAAGCTTCAGGAATCACAATTTGTAAAGTGTAATTTTCATTTAAACCAATAACATTCGAATTAATTATTTCAGCCTTATTTGCAGTTGGGTCAGGATCAATTTCTAGTTGACCGCTACAATTATTTGTTGTTGATGAAACTTGACTAAACTGCCCAAATAAATTACTAGGAATGCTAAATAAAAAACCAGCAACAAATATAGATAATACGATATTTTTCATGGCATAAAATTTTACCCAAAATACGCAATTTTAGCGGCTATAACAAATTGTGTAAATGGTTTTTAAAAGAATTTTATTGTTGGGTTGATATCGATAATAAACAGGTGATTTTAGGGGATAAAAAACAACCGTTATTTACTTAAAATCTTTTTTAATTAGAGAAATGAAACTTGAGTTTTCGAAATGGGTGGTTGCCTCAATAACAAAAGAAGAATTATCGCTTGGTAAAATTTTATTTCCGTATTCGTTATCAATTCCTCCAATGGTTGTGTAATTTAGTAATTCGCCGGATGTGCTTACTTCTGCAACAAAAATATTATAAAGCGTATTGGTTTCTTTATCTTCAACCGATCCGGTAACTAATAGGTTTCCTGATTTATTTATAGCAATATCAGATGCCCAATCATCGCCACTGGAGCCTAACTCAAGTGACCAAATGGTTGAAAAATTTGGTATGTCTATTTGAGCAATGTAAGCATCTTGCTTTCCATTTGTGCCTGAATTAATTTTGCCAACCACATAGGTGTTTTCATTTTCGTCTATTAGAAAATTGATGTATTCCCCATCAATTTCAGATTTAATTCCTCCTCCTTCATTACCATTTTCGAAAATTTCTACAAATTCTTGTTTATTTGCATAGTTAAAGCATAAAGCTCTAAAGGCACCATCAAGATAATTTGTTGAAATGTCAATTATTTGGCCTTGGTATAAGGTTGGAATTTTGTTATCAATAATTTCTCCATTTAAATCAATAGGGAAATAGAATCTTCCATTAGTTCCATTTAATATATCAATGGTATTTACACCTACTGTTAAATTTCCATTTTCAAGTTCTTGTATATATTTACCTGTTTCATTGGAACCCGCATGTTCAATTATTTTATGGTGTATTACATTTCCATCTGCATCAATATGTAAATAGTAAGTGTCTGAATATAAGGAATCGTTATCAACTTCTATGCTTCCAATAATAACAAATTCATTCTTGTTTTTTAATTTCTTTATTTGATTTGCTTGAGTTGCTTGTTCCTCTAATTCGCTATATGTTTTTTCCCAAATTCTATTTCCAAACTCATCAGTTTTGATTAAAAATAGTTTACTTACATCATCTTCATTAATTTTATTTCCAAGAATATAATAGGAATTATTAGCAAAAATAAAATCAGTGGCAATATTTTCATAGGCACCACCAAAACTTTTAAAAAATTCATCTTTTTGAATGGAGCTGGGCTCATTTTTTTTGCAAGCACTAAAAATGCAACAAAGAATGATATTTATAGCTATGATTTTATTTAATAATTTCATAATTGGTTTTATTGCTTGGCTTTTTTTTGTGTATGTAAAATTCTCTACTGTAGCAAACTGAAAATGAAAGGTTTGTTAATACTACATCGTTGTCGATATAAAAATATTCCGTTGTCATACCTTCGTGATCTATATATCTTGATTCTGTATTAATTAGATTCATGAATCCATATTTATACCGAAGTTTAAACTGAAGATTGCTTCTGTTTAATTTTACTCTGGCACCAACTCCTAAGGAGGTCATAATATTGAAATTTTGCCTAATCGCTTTTGTGTCAATGGTACCTTTTTTCTCGGTGTATTCGTTATTGTTATATGCTTTTATTCCTACAAAATCGCTCGATATTAGTTTGTTATAAATCATTCCAAACTCACCAAATAAACTATACTTGCTTAGTTTGTAAAATACATACGATCCATAAATAGGTAATTCTAAGTAATTATAATTTTCAATAGCAGTGGTGGTATTAACTTGTGTGACATTTTCAGTAAGGCTATATTTATAATTTATGAAAGAAGGTTCGAGGCTTACATCAATAAAATTATTTATATGATAAGTAGCAATTAGACCAACTGAAAAACCAACGCCACTGCCAGAATATTTTGGATCAGCATCTTCAAATGAATTTACGCTATAGGTTTCTAATAATATTGGTAGTGAGTTGTTTAAGCTTAATGAGCCGCCAAGTGAAAATACAGGTGATGTATGATATGAATTATATAAAGTGATAAATTCTAGAGGATCAATAGCTTTGTTTACAGCGAATTCAGGATCTGTTTTTAGAAGTTTTAAAAGCGTTTTTTCTGCTTTTATTTGATTGTCCTCAAACAAGTACACATTTGTTAAAAGTCGAAGTGCTGCAATTTTATTCTCTTTATTAAAACCATTCTCTATACACTCTTGAAGTAAATTTGGTATTTTCTCAATTTTACCTTCTTCAAATAATTTTTCAGCTTCATTAAGCTTTACAATACAATCGCTTTGCGCATTTGAATTAAACATCAAAAGCAGAAAAAGTAATAAGATAAAATATGTAAGTTTATTTTTATTCATTATGTTTTATGGTAATTCTAAAAAAGTCTTTTTATACTCAATATCTTTTGCTACATATTGCTGCCATTCTTCAAGCGTAAAGTTTCTATTTATTTGCTGTTTTAATGTTTTTGCAATAGGGTCAGAACTTGTTGCCCAGCGACGTATTTTACCATCGGCATAGGCAGCAAACAGATAGGTTCCATCATTGTTAAATTTAACCTGTAGTACCCACTCTTCGTTATCGGTAAATTTTAAGGGTGCTTGATTAAGGTCTTCCAATTGCCATACATGAACTGCCCCGTCGTTACTAGCACTTGCCAGATAATTGGATAATTCATCAAATTGTAAATCATTTATTCTGGCTGTATGGCCTGAAAGTCGTTGTTTGAATTCAAAGGTTTTAGTATCGAAAATTAATATATTACCATTTATATCGCCTAGCGCTAGTAAATTATTATTACTTAATGCAATTGCATTTATAATAGTTAAACTATCAGCATTTGCTTCGTCAAATTTCAATAACTTCCCAGACTTCCCGTCACTTGAAAATTCAAGCTTATATGCTTCCTTTTCTAAAGTTTTAAGATCTGTGATTCTTGAAATGTAACCCTTATTATGCACAACAAAGTAGTCACTTCCATTTTTTTCAATATGCTTTATTTTTAGTTTGTTTGATATTGTTTCAATAGCATTTGAATTTTTGTTAATTAATAGAGCTACTCCATTTTTATCGGCAGCAAAAATGGTATTATCATCAATAAATTTGCTAACTGAAACAGCCGAACTAAAATTATAGATTGTTTGCGGAATTAATGGGGTTGATGACAAATTAAACAGCAATAATTCGCCATCGTTTAACCCTGAAATAATATATTTCCCTTCTGGATTTATTGCAAGCGTGCGGTTTATTTTATTTGTATTAAAATAGACAGTAAAATCTTTATTATTATTAATATTCCATTTTATAATTTTCCCATCGGTTCCTGTTGAAACAATACTATTTGAGTTTGGAAATAGTTCTAATGATCGCACTTGGTATTCATGCAATAAAAAATCAGTGGATTCTGAGCCAGAGAAAAATTTATTCGCAAAATATAATCCATTATAAACATCTGGATTGAAGCTGTTTCCTTTAAAATCCTTATTAAATAAGTATGCTTGATAAGCTACTAAACCTTTTAAAGTAGTATCAATATCAATTTGCAGCGATTTTACAGCCATTGATTGCGATATTGAAAGCATTCTGAGTTGCTGAGCCTCCAAACTAGCTTGTTCTGCCAATTTTTGCTGGCGTTTTGCTTCCTCAGCACTTTCTAATGCTTTGGCTCTTTGTTCTTCAGCTTCTTTTGATTTTTGAGTAGCAATTCGTTGTTGATATTTTGCAACGGCAGCACTTCGTTCGGCTTTCTTTTTCTCTTGATCAGCTAAGTTTTTTTGATCCAAAGCTTCCTTTTCTTTTACTATTGCGAGAGCCGTCTGTTTTTCTGCCAATGTTTTTTGTTCTTCGGCTTCTTCTTTTTTTTGTTCTGCAAATTTTGTTTGTTCAATAGCAATTTCTGTTTGTTTCACAGCCTCCTGATTAGCTAAGAACGATTGAATCAAAAAGAAAATGCTAATAATTGAAGCAGTACCTAAAACAATTGCAAAAACCCTTGAACGACGAAGCGTTCGCTTTTGCTGTTTAATTTTATTTTCTTCTTCGAGTTTGAATTCTTTATGACTTGTTTCAAGATAAACCATAGCCCGTTCAAAAGCTGCATTGTGGCGTTTTGCCCAAGTAAGTGTTGGGTTTTGTTTATCTCTCCAGCTTAACGCTAATAATAAATCTGGTGGACGCCATAAGCCAGTTTCTCCCAATTGAAATTTTTCGGCAGAATCAGAAAGTCGTTTATACATCTGAACAGCTTCATATTCTTCACTTACCCAAATAATTAATTTATCCCAAATACGCATTAAACTTTCGTGAGATATATCTATTACCGATTCATCGTTTAATAAAATGGATGGAGGAGGAGATAAGAATGATCTGCCTGAGACTCTAAAATGTTCTACCACATCAATTACTTCGTCCGATGTAACCGATGCTATTTCAGCTATTTCGGCAACTGGCGTGGGTCTGCGTACGCCTCTATTGTCGCCACCTTTTTCAGTTAAGGTTTTAAATAAACTTTGGCAAATATCTTTTTGCTGCTGGCTTAGTTCATTGTAAGCTTCGTTGGCATGCTCCGATAATGCTTTTTCAAGTTTCCCAATATTTTCGTAATCTTTAATTTCAATTTCACTATCTAAAGTTCCTGATTTTATCCAAGCATCCCAGGTTCGCATTAAAGCATGTTGCAAAATTGGTAATTGATCGGGGTTTTCTCCTAAATCATTTAATAGTTGTTGAACTAATAATGGAGAAGCTTTTCCACCACCAACTGCAATTGGTCCCTCAATGGCTTGACGAAAATCATCGCGAGTCATTTGAGGAATTAAATAATGACTATCGTTAATTAATTTTGTTAATTCCTGAAATTGAGCACATTCTCCAATAAAGTCTGATCGCATAGTCATCACAATGTATGCGGGAACTTCATTTTGTTTTAAAACTTCGAGTAATAATTTTATATAAGCAGTAACTTCATTAAATGCTTCAGTGTTATTTTTTATTCTCCGGAACCTAAAAAGTTCTTCAAATTGATCAATTAATAAAAGTATATTTTCGTCTTTTCGTCTTGGAACTTGTTTTAACATTTCAACTAAGCCTACCGAACTGGCCGAAAGTGAAGTGTAAATGAATTCTTTTTGAAGTTCACTCTCTTCATTGTTTTCTGCATAATGTTCTGAAATTGATATTGCTAAATTTCTTACCGGACTTTGTCCAGGACGGCTGGTAATGATTTTCCAATTTACACCTGCTTTTGTTATAAAACCACCTTGAAGAATTGGAATAACCCCACAATACATTAATGATGATTTTCCACTTCCTGAAGTACCAAGTAGTGCGATAAAACGATTTTCTGCTAAAAACTTTAATACTTCTTGACTTTGTCCTTCTCGTCCAAAAAATAAGTGACTTTCGTCTGTAGAGAAAGGTCTTAATCCCGGAAATGGATTAAAAAGCTGTGCGCCCGTGATATTGTTATTTTTTTTATCAAGCGTAAATGGTTCCATATTCCGGATATTATTGTGTTACGAATTTTTCAATTTCACTAAATAAACCTGAGTTTCCAATCTCAAAATAGGATATGGATTCATCAAAGTGCTTATTTATATCGGTAAATTTATCATTGCCAATAACCATTTTGAAACTAAATGGTTTTTTTCTTCCCCAACCAGGTGATTTTTTCAAATCACTCAATTTCCTAGAAAGCCATTGTGTATTGCCGTCGTTATATATTAAAACTCCTTTGCAATTGGTAAGCTTTTTTTGGTGATAATTTAACAAATCCAGCTGGTCTAAATCTACTTGAGAAGTACTATATATAATGTTTTTGGAGTCAAACCAATCAGTATATTTTTTTATTTCATTACTAATTCCTGGGGGATGAATAATATAGATATCATCAATAGTATTATGATATATTTCTTTTCCAGAAACAGCTAAAGTTAGTTCTGCTAATTTAGCAATAACCACTTCCTTAAATTTCTCAACTGGGGTTTGAATAATTTCAGCATTTTGCAAACCTATCAAGTCACTTTTAAAAAGCGATATTTTTTGTCGAATAAGTTCTGAAGTATCATCGCTAGGAGCTGGAATATATATTATTCGTTGTATGTGTTCACCTTCTGGTGTTTTGCAAAAATTAGCTACTATTTTATTAATTAATAGTGCGGGCGATTCTTTTTCAGGATACGCCAATAAGGATTCGTATCCTATAAAATGTATAGAAAGTTCAACACTTTTTAATACTTCAATGAAATAAACTTCATTTTCCAACAATTCTTTTCCACTAGGATTTGAAACTGTTGGAGTAATGTGGCATTCTCTGTGTAGAAGTTCTCTTGTGATTTTATGAAATTCAAAAGTGGTGTTGTCATCATATGGTCCTACAAAAACTAAGGATTGATCTTCGCTTTTTGTGATTTTTGATCGTTTAATGTAATAGGCTATATCGTATAAAACTTCAATAAGTTGAATCGATCCTTTTTCTTTATTATCTATTTCGTCTTCTTCAAAATAAGATTCGTTCAACTTTGAAATTATGGGATATGCTGGGAAATATTGAAATTGACTTGGAAGCTGACCGATATTTACCTCGTCAAGTATTAGAATTATTTGCTTAGCTCTATATTTTTTTTGTTCAATAAACGATTTGTTTATAGGGTTATTAAGTTGACTTAATGATAATTCATCAAGAAATAGTATTATAAAATCGTTTGGCTCAATGGATGTATCTAATTTTTCAATGATGTTAATCTCATTATCAATGTCCAATTTAGTTGAAATATAATGCAATGATTTTGATAAAAACTCTGTTTGTTCTTTGTCGAACCCGCTTAATATATATGTGTTGTATTTTTGGTTCATTGAGAGTTTTTAAAATTTAATGCCAATTATAATAATATCATCAACTTGAGATTCTGTTCCTTGCCACTCAAGGTTTTCTTTTTCGAGTAATTCATATTGCTTCTTCATGTCAAGTGGTGATATTTCTAATAGGTATTCACGGAAACGTTTATACATATATTTTCTTCCTTTTGGACCTCCAAATTGATCAGCAAATCCATCTGAAAAAATATAAATAATATCATCTTTCTCGACTTTGATAACATTATTCGTGTATCTTTTATCAGGGTAGTCAGAATACGTTCCAATTGCAAATTTATCAGCTTTATACACCGTCATCTCACCATTTCGAATCAAATACAAGGGGTTATATGCTCCAGCATATTCAACTTCCATAGTTTTGTAATCAATTACACAAATTGAAATGTCCATACCGTCGCGTATGTTTTTGTGCTCAGTTTGCTGTCTTAATGCAAGGTCAACACCTTCATTTAATGCATCGAGTATTTCACCTGCATGTTTTGCTTTTTTTGTTCTTACTGCGTAATCAAGCTGATTGCTACCAATTATCGACATAAATGCTCCAGGAACGCCATGACCAGTGCAATCAACGGCTGCAATTATTGATTTATTTGTTGTTTTTTCAATCCAGTAAAAGTCTCCACTAACAATGTCTTTTGGTTTGTATAAGACAAAATTATTGGGCACTAATTTATCAATTACTTGTTGCGCTGGTAAAATGGCATTTTGAATTCGTTTAGCATACACAATACTATCCATTATATGCTTTCTTTGAGCAGATATTTCTCTGTTTGCGTTTTCTAAACTATCGTTTTTGTCAGCGAGCATTTTTCTTTGATCATCAATAGCATCGCGTTGAGCAGTAATTTCTTCTTTTTGTTGCTCAATTTCAAAAGTTCTTTCTTTAACCTTTTGTTCTAATTCATTGTAATAGCTTTCTAACTCTTCAATCATTAAATTGAATTGTTTTGAAAGGGTAGTTATCTCATTGTTACCCACTACCTCGGCTCGTTCATTTAGATGTCCATGAGTAATTCGATTAACCTTTGATACCAGCTTTTTAATAGGGTCGGTTATTACTTTTGTCTTTTTATAAATAAGTATGATAACAACTAATAAGGTAAGTGAAAAAATAGTGATAAATTTGATTAGTTCGATTCGCAAAGCATGAAAATCAGAAGTCCTATCAGAGACAATTCTTATTGCAGATCCTTTATATAAATCTGTATTTTTTCTATCCATGTAAATGAATTGGTAATTCAAATGCTTTTTACCAATTTTTTCTGCAACTGAAAGGGTATCTTTATCGGCAAATGCCTTTTCTAACAAAACAAGATGTCTATCAGCAATAACGGCTTCGGAGTTAAACGAAATTATTTTATCTGCTTTAATAAATAGTTCAACATCTTCAATTGTTTGGGTATTCGTATTTCTTATAAAATCAATGATCTCATCAGCTTCTGAAGAGTAAACACCTATTTGTATAATATACTTTCCATCGATGGTAGGTTGATAGGAGAATTTTTTAATTCGTTTGGTTTTATCTTCAATGGAAAAGCGGTCATTATGAAATGATTCTTCATCAAAAATTCGCAGCAACATATTTTTATGATCTTCTCCAAATTGGAAAAAATCTAAATTCAAGTCATCCTCAAAAGTTGTGTTTACAACAATCCCATTTCTATTAATAATGTAAATGTCTTCCATTATAGGATTCATTCCAAATCTGCTTTGAATATCTTCAAGGTTTATTGTTTCAATTTTATCGGTATTCTTAAAATAATCTCGAATATTAGAACTTAACTCATACATGTGTTTATCTAAGCGAACTTCAACTAGATTTAGGGCAACGTCTTGAAACTCTAACACTTTAATTATCTCGTCACCAATAATATAACTTCGGGCGGTAGCTCCTTCAATAAGAATTTTACGAGTGTGATTAAAATTGAGGAACCCCAATAGCAATAAAGCTAAAATGGGGGGAACCATAACATTTAAAGTTAACTGCTTAAATATCGTTGTTCGTCTTTTATTATCCATAATGAAATCTATCATTATTATAGTGTATTAATCAGGTTTTGAATAAACTCTGGTTGGGTTAAACAAAGTCTATTCATTCGTTTTTTATTAATACCCAAAATATATTTATTTTCATCTGCATTTATTTCTTTTCTGTTTGAGAATCCTTCAAAATACAGCTCATATAATGCATTATTTTGGGGTAAATTAACATGGTCTAGTTCCAAAAATACAAAATAATTATTTAGAATGTCGATATTGGAAGAAAAATTACTATTGTTTGATTTATTGATGCTTATATAGTCGGCAATTTCCACAATGTTTTTTGAACTTAATTTTAGAGAATGCTGTAATTGATCATTATTATTAAATAATTCAAGAATGTTTTTATCGTTTGAATTATCAATTGCTTGGTCAATTTGGAGTCTTTCTTTTGGATGTAATCGGTATTTTAGTTTTGAATAAGTTACTGGATTTAGATCTTTAATAATAGCGGCTGTGGTAGTTTTTATATCTTCAATAGGATTAAATATTTGTGCAATTAAATCGTTTGATATGTTTGAATAGTAATTTTTATATTCTTTTAGTGCAATTTTCTTTGTTTCATTGCTAATTAAATTCGGATCTCTATTTATTATGTCAATAATCAATTGGGATTTGCTTGTAACTTCAACCGGAAAAAAGGCCTCCAATAATCTTGATTTTTCAACCAAGGGTATGTCTTCAAAAACCGTAATTATCATTGGTTTAATTTCATCTGATAAAAACAAGTCAAATAATTCTAAGGCATATCCAATACCTTCCGAGGTTCCACTATTTAAATGATCTTGCACATGTTTTACTGAGTTTGCATCGTAGGTAATTGATAGCAAATCTATTAAATTAGACATGTGCTTATCATATTCTTTGTGAATTGCATAATATAAATCGTCTTTTAAATTTTGCGTGCCGATGGATGCAAGGGCTGATATATCCCATGATATGGTTTTGGTAGCAACTGTAATTGGATGAAAAAGTTTAGGTAATTGATGCTCTTCAATGCTTAATTCTTTCGATTTTAAAATGGAGGTTGATTTTTCTACAATTTCTTTTCGATGACTTGATAAATTTTCAATAAGAAAAACAAAAGTATCAGAAAGAGGCGCATTTTTTATTACTTCGATTATTGAAAGCTGAGCCGTTAATGAAATATCAGATTTGTAAAACATTTGGATAATTTGCTTGGCATTTGTTTCAGCCATTTGAGTGAGCGAAATTAACGAATATGAAAAGGTCAATTTTGAATCTAAAAATTCAATTAATGTATTAATAGTTTCTGATTCGTTCAAGGTGCCACATAATCTTATAGCATAGTTTTGGGTATTTAAATCAGGAATTCTAAGTAAAGCCCATAAAATTGTTAAGCGTTGTTTTTTCTCAAGATTAAAAAGAAAATACAGAGCTTCTGCTATGCTTTCGTTATTGCCTGTTTTTATTAATCTTGAGATTTCGTTAGTTGAATATGTTGGTTTTATATTTGCCGGGTAATCAGCATCGAGTCTTTCTATCCAATCGTTGTTTAGGTTTTTGTTTAAATAGAGCAAGAATAATTCAACAAAATAGTCATTGGGCAAATCTTTGGTGTTAAATACAGTACCTGAGCTGAAAAGCTCTTTTGCACTATCTAAAAATAGGTTGGGTTGATAATTCTTTATTAAATGTAATTTCCTTTGAAGATTTATATTGTCAATAATATTTGAAGATGAGAAATCAAGTTTTGAATGTTTATTAGCATTTTCATCAGATTTATCTTCGAGCAACGATTTTTCGAGACTATTACGATATTCTTTGTAAAGCTTAATGGTAATAAATGTCCAGATTGCAAGTAATGCGAATAAAAATACTGAAAAGTGTATCAGTTTTATAAAAGAGAGAACACCTAGAATGCTTAATAATACTCCAGAAGTAAGTGCAGCAATTTCATTAATAGTACCATCAATTTTAGCCTGAACATCGAAGCGAATGCTCTTTTTTAATGATTGATACAGTAGCTTAAATGCAGGTATTTCAAGGGCATCTTTTAGCGTTTTGTTAAACAATTTACTAAGTGAAATAAAAAGGAAGAAATAAATAAACCCCTTTGTTTCAGGTTCATAGCCACTAAAGAAACCAACAAGTATTGCTATTCCTGTAAATAATGCTAAAAGAACTGACGAAAGAATTAAACTTACTTTTAAACCATAGGTTTTCATTAATTTGCTATAAACAAAGGTTTTAATAATAAATGTAAAAATCATCATCGATCCGGTAAAAAACCCCAGATACTTAGCGAGATCCTCTTCTTGAGGATATTGTTCATTGGTAACTACTAAAAATGAGTACTGAACAAAAAATGCCGCAAACATTGAAAAGATAACAAATAAGGCCATATAGAATATGTACTTATCTTTTATAAAATGCCGAAGTTTTACTTCTTTATTTACTGAAGCTGTTTTAGTTTCTGAATTTGATACATCACTAATTGTTTGGTCAATTTTGTATTTTCTGGTAATTATTATTTCAATTAGCATTGCAAAACCAATGCTTACGGCACTTATTAACAATAAATCTTTAGTCCCTCTTAAGTAATTTAAAATTAGTGGAATAGCATAACTACTTAAAATAATCCCAAAAACTTGTCCTGTATCAATAATTCCGAATAGTCTTTTGCCTTGGCGTAAATTAAAAATTCTGCTTACAGTTCCCCAAAATGCAAGGATGGCAAGAATATTTAAAGGACCTAAAAGAATAAAAACAAGAAAAACGGTCCAATTAGCAAGTGTAAATTCAAAAAACACCCACATTAATAGAGTGATAATTGAAATAAATAATAAAGTATATATAGAAAGTTTTGAGAAGTTAATTTTATTTTGAAATTTTGAGAATGCAGTAGTAAGTAAAATCCCAACCATCCCTGATATAATATAGGCTTTAGGGATCATATCCTCAGGAAATGTTTTAAGAAAAAGAGTGTGTGCCCCAATATCGAAAGTTCCATAGAACATTCCGATAAACACAGACTGTGCTATTAAAAGTAGCACAGGACCTATCTCATTTGCCTCAATATTAAGGCTTTTAAATATAGCTATCTTTCCTTTCATGGTCGATGATGCTAATTTATAAAAATTAATGATTCTTTTAGCTTAATTTATATGCATTTTAAATTATTTGTTGAATTATTGTCGAATTTTCTTAAATTTGGTTGTATAACCCAGTAGAAAATTATGTTTGAATCTGAAAATTCTAGCCTTGATCCTAAATATGTAAGACGACGAGAAATTGTTTTCGTGGTTTTAAGTGGACTGTTTCTTGGATCATTGGCCATGTTAAATATCTTAGGTATTACACGGCTTATTGACCTTTCTTTTACTATCGGAAGCATGACTGTTCCATTTAAGGTATTTGTTGGTCTTTTGGCCTACCCAATAACCTTTTTGTGTACTGATTTTATAAGCGAAATGTATGGAAAAAGAAGAGCTAATATGGTTGTTTGGGTTGGCTTAATTTTGAATATTTGGGTGTTATTTATACTTTGGCTAGGTTCTGTATTACCGCCAACTGATCATATTGATAAAGTTACAGGATTACCTCCAATAGAATCATTAGACTGGGTTTATTTCAAAATAAAAATGCTAACCTTCGGTGCAACCGCAGCATCAATGATTGCATATCTTACGGCTCAATTTGTTGATGTTAGAGTATTCCATTTTTTAAAGAAATTAACAAAAGGTAAAATGCTTTGGGTACGAAATAATGGATCTACATTAACCAGTCAAATGATTGATTCAATTGCGGTTATATCAATTACATATTTTTACGCTCATGCCATTAAGATACCTTCAGATGAAACTGTTTCGGGTCATTTAATTATGTTAATTTTTTCGAGTTATTTTTTTAAGATGACAACAGCATTAATAGATACCATTCCGTTTTATATAGGGGTTAAATTTTTAACAAAGTATTTAAACATTGATCCGTTTGATGGTTATTCTGGAGAAAAGAATAGCAATAAGGACACGATGTGAAAAAGGATTTAGTAGAATAAATTTAGCCTTTAATCAAAAGAATTATTCGAGGCTTGCCTGATAGTCAACTCTAAATATTTTCTTTAATTTAAAAAATCACGCGCAGATATTTTATTGCTTATTTTTTTCTTTTGATATTTAAAAGCAACAATCAAAATATCATCTATCTGATCACTGTTTCCTTTCCAAGCTTCAAAAGTTCTATGAATGATAAGAGGTTGTTCTTTCATTGAACGTAAATTTATATCGCCCAATAGTTTTCTAAATCTTTTATAATTAAATTTTTTTTCACCGGTTTCTTCAAATTGTGAGGTGTATCCATCAGAGAATAAGTAAACTACATCATTTTCAATGAGGTTGATAGAGGTATTTGTGAATATTTTTTGAATACTGTCATAATGTTCACCAATTGGATAGATGCTTCCTTTATAGGTTTGTGAAGTTCCTTCGCGCATAATAATCATTGGTCGCTGAGCGCTAGAAAATGCCATTTCACTAGTATCCATGTCTATAGAGCATATTGCCAAATCCATACCTTCGAACCGCTGCTCATTATGGTTGTTGTGAACTAATAAATCACAAATTTCGGCATCTAAACGTGAAAGCAATAGGGCAGGATCTGTAATATGCTCGTAATTTACCAAATGGTGTAAAATAGTCATGCCAATCATTGACATGAATGCTCCTGGAACTCCATGACCTGTGCAATCAGCAGAAACAATTACGGTTTTGTTTTTAATTTTTGAAAACCAATGAAAATCACCACTAACGATGTCGCGTGGCAGAATGTAGATAAATGATTCTGGAAATAAATCTGCAAAATCTTCAGGTGAAGGTTGCAGCGATTGTTGTATTCTTTGGGCATAATTTAAACTTGCGGTAAAGTCATCTTGTTTATTTTCAATTAAACTTTTTTGATGATCGAGTAGTTTATAGGCCTCATTTAATTTTCGGTTGGCTTGAAATAAAAATTCTGATTGCTCTTCAATTTGATTATTACGTTCTTCAATGTTATTTACCATCTTGTTAAATTGTGTTGATAGTAAAGCTATTTCATTGTTTCCGGCAACATTTACTCGTTCTCTATAATTGCCATTGGCTATAATTTTCGATTTTTCAATTAAATGGGTAATTGGTTTTACAATTGCCTTAGCTCTAATGATTATGAGAAAATATACCAACAGTAAGGTAATTAAAAGAACCACAATTATTTTTGACCGTTCTTTTTGAATAAATGCCAATTGTCCTGATGGATCGTTAGCTATTCGTACAATTATTCCATTAAATATTTTAGCATTTAATCCCTGAATAAAATAGTAGGTATAGAATATATTGTTTTCGTCTGATTTGCTAAATGATGCGGTTATTGCCTTGCCTTTTAGTAAATCAGGAATAAACTTTTTGTGTTCAGGAATAAATTCTTTTTTTAAATTTATAGGGTAGGGGATATCAGCTAAAAAGAATAAATCGACGGCTAATAAATTTGGTTTTTTTTCAGGAATTTCATCAAGATGTGAAATCATATAATCATAAATCTGATCGGCTTGTTTTGAATATAAACCAATTTCAAGAATATATTTTCCATCTTTTGTGGGTTGATAACTATATTTTTTATAGCGTTTTGTTTTATGTTCGAAAAAAAATCGAGGACTGTCAAATACTTTATTCTTATATATATTTATTAAGTATTTTTTATGAGCATCGCCAAAACTAAAATAGTTTATATATAAATCTTCGTTGAAAGTTGTGTTTACAATAATTCCATCTTGATTAATTATATATAACCTAGATTGAGCGATTTGCGAGAAAATAACTAAAGGATATCTTGCTTAACAATTTGTTAATGAGTATATTAGTG
>JAEINW010000121.1 GCA_016342715.1 Salinivirgaceae bacterium
GAGTCAATATATTGATACGCTTCTCTTTCGGGATTAGTTCTAATTTTTGTTTTTTATTCGTTTTCAATTCAAAAAAATATAGTCTCACTAATTTAAAGCAACAAAACGCAACTCGCTTTTTTATGTAATAGATTGGCGTCGCATGAGGATGTATACTACTAATTTAACATGTTTGCTTGCGACGTTTCGTATGGTTATACTGATTCTTAGGGCGTTGCCCTAAGTTGAATTATATAAGCCTTGCAGGCTAATTTTTTTGCTTGTTATGGGTGCTTAGTCCAAATGATTATTTGTCTATGGCTGAAAGCCATAAATAATATAGCTTAGGGCAACGCCCTAAGTTATTTGTCGTTAACAATAAGCGATGCAAGCATAAAATTGATTTTTATGAAATTATCTTCATGCATCGCCATCTTTAATATTAAATATCTAGGTGATTTTATTTTAAGCTCCAACTTTTTAATGTGATCCCTGCTTCCTCCGAGGCAGCTTTTTTTGCTTTTTACTTGCCTCCTTTGAAAAAAAAACAAAACAAAAAAAAACCGGAGCTAAACTCCGGTTTTCATATATCGTGTTATAGAAATAATTACTCTACAATAGTTTTAAAAGTACCATCGGCAGCATACTGAGCAAATTCGATATCTTTTAATGCATAAGCTTTGTACGATGCATCTTTTTCAATAGCTGTTCTTAAATTATTAAATAATAAGTCAGTGTCTTGTTTTCTTGCACCTAAAATAGCTTTTAAATAATAAACATTTGCAGCATCTTGGTTTTCAACTTTTGTTAAAATTCCTAAAGCAGCATCATAAGTATCAGCATTTTTAGTTATTGAATAATTAAGCATTTTAACCAATGCAAAGTTAAATGTATTCATTTTACTACTTACAAATAAGTTTAATGCATTCTCGTAGTTACCCGTTTTAGCAGCTATTAAAGCTTGGTTGTAACTAACTTGGTTACCGGCACCAGCAGCAGCATTATAAAATTCTTTTGCAGCGGTAACATCACCTTCCATGTGAGCACAAGCTCCAAGGTTGTTAAGAACCGTAGAATTGCTAGCATCTAATTTCTTAGCTTCTTCAAACGCAGCTTTTGCCTCAGCATATTTTCCTTGATTATATAAAATATAACCAGAATTGTTATGACCTCTCCAGTCGTCGGCAAAATTTGCAGCTACTTTTTGATACACTGCTAATTTTTGATTCTTATCAGTTAAAATAGAAGCAGCATACATTAATTCTTCAACTTTTAAAGTATCTGCATTAGCTATTGCTAATTCTTTTAACTCCTCATCAGAGTAACCAATAATAGCAATATTAACTGTTAACTTAGAACGACGTAATTGAGGAAGCACATCTTCAGCAATTTGCTCATAAGCAGCAGCAATATTTTTGATTTCTTTTTCGCGAACAACAGGATCTGAATACATAGAAAGAACACGTAAAATAAGTTCTTTATCTTGAATCTCTGATTCTTGCATTAATTTTTTGAATCCATCCCAGTCTTCTGGAGTTGATTTTGCTGAAATAAAGTTTGCGTCTTCAAGTCCAGCAACCTTTGCTTTTTTAAGTTCACGCGCAAAATATTTTTCAGAAGTTGACATCCTTTTATCAGCCAATTTAGTATTTAAATCAAGTTCACCGTCAGGAGAAGCATAAGCTGAAATTTCAACACCTTTAAATTCTACATTTTCTTTTGTTGCATAGGTATCAACAAAATCTTTAAGAGCTTTCATTTCTTCTTTTTTCAATTCTTGACCACGAATGGTAGCTTGATTGATTACGAAATGAATGGCGGCATCTTTAGAATCAGTAGTAATTCTAACAAATTTGTTGTCGGCAGCAATAACCATTGCATCTTTTTCTAACAACAATGCTGAAGACATTACACCATCGGCCAATTTAACTTCAGGTAATTCTGCATTATCTTCGCCTACAATAGCTTTCACTCTTCCAACCAAAGTAGCTTTGCGCATACCTTCTTCAAAAACAATTTTTGAAGTAATTGTAAATGTTCCTCCACTGATAAAAGAAACTGATTGATTGTTTGCCTGTACATCTTCACCTTGAAGTGTTAATGTTTTAAAAGCTTTCTCTCCACCTTCATATTTGAGTACAGGAGTAATTTCAAGAATGGCTTTTTTCTGGAAAAATTTTGTTGGGAATGTAACTTTTATAGTTGCTTCCACACTATCGCCATTCATTTCTAGTACCTTAGGAGTAACTTCATATCTTACTTGTGGCGCCATTTTTGCCATTTTACCTAACTCTCCACAACTAGTAAGTATAAGAGCTACAAGTAAAAATGATGCTAAAATGCTAACATTTGCTTTTTTCATAATTGCCTAATTAGTTCATTTATTGTTTATAATTTTAAATTCCCGCTATTTTACAAAGCTAAAATGTTTTTGTTAAAAACAAAAATTTCATTGAACATGTATTGAGCGTTAACCCTTAATTGTTTGCAAATTTATACAAAATTATGTTATATGTAACCAATTTAATCAAATCATTAAAAATAATATTAAATTCTTTATTCATTTCATTGTAATATCTATGTAATATTTCAATTGCATAACTCACATGATTTGGAAGTGATGTACGCTGAGCCATTCCTGTCAATACTCTTTCAATACCATCAATTGAGCCATAAAGCTCCAACCAATTGCTTTGGGCTATTACAGGCACAATCTGCTGAAGTTGGGATGGGAAAATATGTAAATTAGATAGCAAGTATTCATAAACTCTTTTTGAAAAAATATCCAACGAAATATCATGATAATCAAGCCAATTTTTTGCTAAAAAATGATCATAAAAAATATCCACCACAATACCTGAATATAAACCATATTTTGGACGCAATCTATCCCTACTTAACTTATGCATATCATGTTTATCAGTAAATTCATCAATTTTTCGATGCAATAAAATGCCATTTTTAATTTCTTTTGGATAATTCATAAACTTATTACCCTTTATGAAATCTCCCATAAAATTGCCAAGCATTAATTCATCAATTTCTTGAGATAAATGTATATGTGCTAAAATATTCATCGGTTCATACCTTCCTGTATTAACTTTTTATCAAATATAAGGGGAGAAATAAGAAATTGTTTATTTCAAATAAATAATAATTAACAAATGCCCGGAATGAACATAATGTTTTTCTTAACATATTTTACGATCAAATATCGGTTACTTAAAAATTTATATTTGTAATCAACAATCATTTTATTAACAAATAAAAATTAAAACGGAGGACTTATGTCAAAGAAAAATGTCATTATTATTGGTGCTGCTGGACGCGATTTTCACAACTTCAACACTTACTATAGAGATAATGAAGATTATAATGTAGTAGCTTTTACGGCTGCTCAAATTCCTGATATTGACGGTAGAAAATACCCTACTGAATTAGCTGGTAAATTATATCCTGCAGGAATTCCAATTTTTGCAGAAGAAGAATTGGTTGCCAAAATAAAAGAATTAAAAGTTGACACTTGTATTTTCTCTTATAGCGACGTTCCTTATGCTCGAGTTATGGGTTTAAGTGCTATTGTTAATTCTGCTGGTGCTAATTTTGCTTTATTAGGACCAAAGCAAACTCAAGTAAAAAGCACAAAACCAGTGGTTGCTGTAGTTGCTACTCGCACCGGATGTGGTAAAAGTCAAACATCACGTAGAGTAATTGAATACTTTATGGAAAAAGGTTTAAAAGTGGTTGCAATTCGTCACCCAATGCCTTACGGCGATTTAAATGCACAAAAAGTACAACGTTTTGCTGAAGTTTCTGATTTAGAAAAGCACAAATGTACTGTCGAAGAAATGGAAGAATATGAACCACATGTAGTGCGTGGAAACGTAATTTATGCAGGTGTCGATTATGAAGCTATTGTACGTGCTGCCGAGAACGATCCTGATGGATGTGATGTTATTCTTTGGGATGGTGGAAACAACGATTTTTCATTTTATGTGCCCGATTTAACAATTACTGTAGCCGACCCACACCGTCCAGGTCATGAATTATCATATTATCCTGGTGAAGTAAACATGCGTATGGCTGATGCCATTGTAATAAACAAAATGGATTCAGCTTCTCCTGAAGGAATTCAAATTGTTCGCGAAAGTATTGCAAAAGTGAATCCAAATGCAATGGTTATTGACGGAGCCTCTCCTATTAAAGTTGATAATCCAGAATTAATTAAAGGAAAAAGAGTTTTAGTTGTTGAAGATGGACCAACTTTGACTCATGGTGAAATGAAATTAGGAGCAGGAACTATTGCTGCTAAGAAATTTGGTGCCGCTGAGTTAATTGATCCAAGACCATTTACTGTAGGCAAATTATCTGAGACCTTTAAAATATATCCAAACATTGGAACTTTACTTCCAGCCATGGGATATGGGGCTGAGCAATTAAAAGACTTAGAAACAACAATTAACAATTGCGATTGCGATTCAGTAATTATTGGTACTCCAATTGACTTGAACCGTATTATTAATATCTCAAAACCAAATACTCGTGTATATTATGATTTACAAGAGATTGGTAAACCTGACTTAAATGGTTTATTGGGAGATTTTGTTGCAAAACACAACCTAAAATAACGAACAGGACACTGTTCAAAACCAAAAACCACTCCAAATTTTGGGGTGGTTTTTTATTGCAAAATATTAAGGTTTCTATTCTTTATAAAAATGTACATCTCTTTGCGGAAAGGGTATCGTGACATTATTTTCCGCAAATTTCTGGTTAATTGCGAAACGCAATTCGCTTTTAATTATTTCGACCCTAAAAGCTTGATCTGTCATAAACATTAGCTCAAAATCAAGCGAAGAATCGCCAAAGTCGCGAAACAAAACTCTGGCCTCTGGTTCATTATCTATCTGCGGATGTTCTTTAGCTGCCTCTATTAATAATTGTTCAACTTTCCGAACATCACTTCCATAAGCCACTCCAACCTTAACACCAAAACGTGTTTTAAAACTATTATGACTCCAATTTATTACATTGTCTGAAGTGAATTTGGAATTTGGAATAATAATCACCACGTCATCGCGAGAAATAACTTTCGATGTTCGTAAGCTAATTTCCTCAATCTTACCTATTGTTTCACCTTGTATTTCGACAATATCACCTACTTTTATTGAATGATCGAATAGAATTACAATGCCAGAAACTATATCATTAAAAAAGTGTTGAATCCCAAATCCTAATCCTACAAATAAGGCTGATAAACTGGCAATTAAAAAAGTAACACTAAAACCAATAGAATCTAAAAACAGAGTACTAGCAATTACCCAAACAAAATACTTTACAATCTGAAATAGTGATTGACTTTTTCCTTCTTCAAGTTTTTTTGAACTAACACTGTCATCAAAAACTAGTTCAATTATATACAAAACCAATCTGGTAACGAAGAAAATTACCAAAAACACAATTAAATTGTAAAGATTGAAAGTGATTTTTTCTGTCTTCAGAAAAGGATGCTGCAGTACTGCTTTAATATTAAAACCCAATGCCTGAATAAAAAGCGAGGCTCCAATTATTATAATTAATAAACGGAAAAACCTAATGAGAGCTTTGGTGTTTTTTATACTTAATCGGCTAATTAATTTACCCGATTTTAAATATTTTTTTGCTAACACAAATGAAACGAGGGAAGCAATTAGCACTAAAACTGCCAAAAGAACTTGTTTAATTATTAAGGTGTAATTTCCAAATTCCATTATTTGGAAATTTAAAAAGTCTGATATTGACATAAATTCTTATTTATTTATCAAAAAAAAGCTATCCGTTTTTGAATCAGATAGCTTTAATAGTTAACTTTTTATAAATTAATTTCCTTCTTTGCATAAAAATTTAATACGCATCAATCGCACATCTTCTTCAGTATATTCTTCTTCTCCCAACTCTTTTAGCGCAGCTTTAATCGATTCATTTTCTGCATCTTCTTTAAAATACAAATAAATATCTTCTTGGTGATCTTCATCAAGAACCTCGTTTATATAATAATCAATATTTATTTTTGTGCCTGAGTATACAATGGCTTCAATTTCTTTAAGCAAAGCATTCATTTCAATTCCTTTAGCCGCAGCTATAGTATCCAATGGAACTTTTCTATCGATACTTTGAATAATATAAACTTTTAAACCCGATTTATTTACAACAGATTTCACTATCATATCAACCGGTCGTTCAATTTCGTTTTCATCAACATAAGCCTTAATTACCTCACAGAATTTTTTGCCATATCGTTGCGCTTTACCTGCGCCTACTCCTGTCATATTCTGCATTTCTTCAAGTGAAATTGGATAATGAATAGACATATCCTCCAATGAGGGATCTTGAAATATTACAAAAGGTGGCAAGCCTTTTTCTTTTGCAATTCGCTTTCGCAAATCTTTAAGCATGGCAAATAAGATAGGATCAGCCGAACCACCACCGCCTTGAGGTTTTAATAATTCCTCCTCTTCTTTGTCGTAATCGTGATCCTGTATTAACCAGAACGATTTTGGTTCTTTAATAAATTTGTGTCCTTTTTCTGTCACTTTAAGCAAACCATAATTCTCTATATCTTTTGTTAAAAGTTTTGCAATTAATGCTTGACGAATTACTGCATTCCAAAATTTAACATCTTTTTCCTTTCCTATTCCGAATTCTGGTATATGATGATGCTTATAAGACTTTACTCCATAATTTCCATTACCACATAATATGGCAGCAACATGATCTGCTTTAAAATATTCTTTCACAGCAAGAACCACTTTCAAAAGCATTTCAATATATTCTTGACCCTCAAACTGCTCTTTTGGGTGTAAACAATTATCACAGCACTCACAATTTTCTTGTTTATAGTCCTCACCAAAATAGTGCAGCAAATGTTTTCTTCTACATAAAGCCGACTCAGCATACGAGACAGTTTCTAGCAATAGGTGACGTCCAATCTCTTGTTCAGCAACAGGCTTACCTTGCATGAATTTTTCAAGCTTCTGAATGTCTTTATAAGAATAAAAGGTGATGCATTTTCCTTCACCACCATCGCGACCCGCACGGCCTGTCTCCTGATAATACCCCTCCAAGCTTTTTGGAATGTCAAAATGAATCACAAATCGAACGTCAGGTTTATCAATACCCATACCAAATGCAATGGTTGCGACAATAACATCCACATCTTCCATTAAGAATTTATCCTGATTGCCCGATCGAGTGGCAGAATCCATTCCTGCATGATAGGCCAAAGCACTAATTCCATTCACTTGTAAGGTTTCAGCCAATTCTTCAACTTTTTTTCGACTCAAACAATAAATAATTCCCGATTTACCTGGATTATCTTTTACTATTTTAATAATTTCTTTTGTGGCATTGGTTTTCGGACGGATATCGTAATATAAATTTGCTCTGTTAAATGACGATTTAAAAACATCGGCATTAATCATTCCCAAATTCTTTTGAATATCGTGTTGAACCTTTGGCGTTGCCGTAGCAGTTAAGGCTATTATTGGGGCTTTGCCAATTTCTTCAACAATAGGGCGAATCCTTCTGTATTCTGGTCTAAAGTCGTGCCCCCACTCCGATATGCAATGCGCTTCATCAATTGCATAAAACGATATTTCAACTTGTTGCAAGAATTTAATATTTTCTTCTTTGGTAAGCGATTCCGGTGCTACATAAAGCATTTTGGTTTTCTTCGACAGTATGTCCTCTTTTACCTTTAGAATCTCGGGCTTGGTTAATGATGAATTTAAAAAATGAGCAATTCCATCTTCCTCGCTAAATCCACGCATAGCATCTACCTGATTCTTCATTAATGCGATCAAGGGTGAAACAATTATGGCTGTACCACTTTTAATCATTGCTGGGAGTTGATAACATAAAGATTTTCCACCCCCAGTTGGCATTAATACAAATGAATCTCTCCCGTCTAATAAGTTTTGAATTATTTCTTTCTGAGTTCCCTTAAAAGTATCAAAACCAAAATGTTTTTTTAAATAACCTGATAATTCCATATTTATAACCTTTCTACCCTCCAATAAAATTGGAAGCACGAAATTAATATAACAACAATAATTCCTATAACTAAAGTTACTAAAAAAAAAGGAATTTTTATCATGATAGTAATTTTTGGTTCTAGAAATTTAGTACGTAACTTTAAACGCTTTTGTTGTACGAATTTTAATATTAATTGTGAAAACATATCAAGAAATAATTGCCGTTGGAAAAGAAGTGGTGAAGCATGAAGCAAACACTATTGAAAATCTTATCAAATACATTGATCAGGACTTTGCTAAATGTGTTGATTTAATTTTTAATAGCAAGGGTCGAGTTATTGTTACTGGCATTGGCAAAAGTGCCAACATATCTCAAAAAATAGTTGCCACATTAAATTCAACAGGTACTCCCGCTATTTTTATGCATGCAGCTGATGCTATTCATGGAGATTTAGGAATTGTTCAAAAAGACGATGTGGTTATCTGTTTGTCGAAAAGTGGAGATACTCCCGAAATAAAGGTGCTTGTGTCGCTTATAAAAACTATGAAAAACAAGATTATTGCATTGGTTTCTAATAAAAAATCATTTCTTGCACAACAAGCCGATTATATTTTAAATGCATATATTAAAAATGAAGCGTGCCCTAACAACTTAGCACCTACATCTAGCACAACTGCACAATTAGTTATGGGCGATGCACTTGCCATAGCTCTACTTAAATACCGCAACTTCTCCTCATCCGATTTTGCAAAATATCATCCAGGTGGAACATTGGGTAAAAAGCTCTACTTACGAGTAAGCGATTTATTTAGCAATAATGAGAAACCTAAAGTTTCAGAAAATGACTCTATTGATGATGTGATTATGGAAATGACCAGCAAAAGACTTGGAGCAACTGTAGTTGCTGATTCCAATGATAAAATAAAAGGGATTATTACTGATGGTGATTTGCGTAGGATGCTGTATTCTAAGAAAAATGTAAGTGCCTTAGTTGCCAAAGATATTATGGGCTTTAACCCCAGAACCATTAACGAGAGTGAATTAGCCGTAAAAGCTTTTGAAATTATGGAAAGTAATAATATTACACAATTAATTGTTGTTTCCGATGAAAAATATGTTGGTATGATTCACATTCACGACATATTAAAAGAAGGAATTGTATAGTCTACGGTTTATCAACAACTAATGGTTAATAACAAATACAAACTATTTCATTTTGAAAGATGGATTTCATCTAGTTTTGTAAAAATTCATTTTTCATGTTAAAAATTGGTATTGTAGGAAAAACACTTAGTGATATATATATTTCAGTATTGGAAAACCACCCAGCATATAAATTTGTTGGAATTTTTGATCCCAGTTTTCAATTCGAATATCCAAAATCAATTAGCAAGGAATTAATATTTACAAGTTTTGCTGAAATATCTTCACAATGTGACACCATAGTTTTTCCATCAACGGATAAAATTTATTTTCCACTAGTAGAAAGTGCTGTGATGCAGTCCAAATCTATTTTCCTACATGGAGTTTACAATTACACTTTTGACGAATTAGAAACATTAACAAAGCTTAGTGAAGAAGCTCAGGAAATTATACAAATATATCATCCTCTAATTTATCACGATGCATTTTTAGCTTACCGAAAAAAATGTTCGCAACCTTTACTCATAAATTGTGAACTTTTGGGTCAAAAAGAAATGAATTTAATACCTTATGCAAGAAACCAAATTAGTGCAATTTTAAGTCTGGTAAATGCAAATATTAAAAAAATTACTCCAAATACCATCTCATCATTTAGCGAAATTCCTGATATAATTAAAGTAAGATTAGATTTTTCTAATGGAAGCATTACTGATATTCATATTAATTCAATTGAACATAAACACTCACATGTAATTAAGTCGTATAATTACAATTCATTCTTCGAAATTGATTTTATAAACCATCAATTAAACTCCTGTGACAGGGATGATAAGCACATACAATGTTTCTTACCTGCAAAAAACACGCTACATCATCTACTGCTTAAACAACTAAATGAATTTTATTATAATGTTTTAAATCACACCCAACCCGTAAATGGCATTGAAAATCAAATCCATACACAGCTTGTCATAAATAAAATTAAGGAAAAATTAAGGATGTGCATTAACCTTTAATAGTAATTCTTTTTTTTTGTTTTCTTTGCAATAATATTCATAAGCAATCGTTTTAAAAGTTTAAAGAATTTTTTATGCATTACAAACTGCACAATCTATTAATAATAAGTACCCTATTTTTTCTTTTTACAAATTGTGATATTATTAACCCCGAAGAGCCAATTCCTGCTTATTTAGAAGTAGATAGCATTTCACTGTCGCACGAAATAAATGCCATAGGAATTCAGGATGTTTGGGTTGATATTGATGGAAACTCTTTAGGCGTTTATGAATTGCCTGCAAAATTCCCAGTTGCAAAAACTGGTAAAACAAAAGTTACTTTGACTCCCGGAATAAAAGTAAATGGCATTAATGAACAACGAACGTATTATCCGTTTTATGAGTCAATTGAATTAAATATAGATTTAAAACCATCAGAAACTGTTGTAGTAAATCAGACAACAACCTACACAGATTGGACAAATATTGCATATAGTCAACCTTTCGAGATTACTCATGATTTTTCAAAATACGAAGGAAGCGATACAAGTATTTATATCCGTTATGAAGATTACTTTGAAGGTGGATCATGCGGTGCTGTTTATTTAGATTCAATCAATAACTCTTTCATTATTCAATCGCCATCCATAGACATACCTGATTTATCTGGTGCGCCAGGAATGTTTTTAGAGCTTAACTTTAAAACAAACACATTTGTTAGAGTTGGCTATTACATTTTATCAGGAAATGAAATAATTACTACAACACCTATTTATATTGTGCAATTAGTAGAAAAAAACACATGGACAAAATTGTATATCGACTTATATAATCACTTAATTAAGTATAACAATTCAGGTTATCAGTACAGAATATTTATGGATGGGTGGATAGGTGATGGCAAATCAGAAGCTTTGTTTTTATTAGATGATCTTAAAATTATTGAAAGTAACTAAAGATTATGCAAGAAAAGAACATTACATTTCAGACTTTTAAATATGTCTTTTTTGATTTTACGGGATCCACTTTATCGTGGATATTATTTTTCTTGTTTAGAAAAAATTTGATAGAGGATTTGCCCTTAAATAAGTTAATTTTAACACTTAACGATAGTTCATTCTTTATTGGAATATTTGCAATTCCACTTTTCTGGTTATTATTACATTATGTTGCCGGTGAATATCATAACGTTTATCATAAATCGAGGCTTCAAGAACTAGGAAGGACAATTTTTATAACTACTTTAGGTACTATATTAATTTTCTTTATGCTTATTCTCGATGACACAATAATTTCTTATAAAAATTACTATCAATCATTTTTCTTTTTATTAAGCATACAGTTTAGTATAACTTATATTCCAAGGGTTTTAACAACATCAAAAACCATTCATAAAATTCAAAATCAAATAATTGGTTTCCCAACATTAATAATTGGAAGCGATGAGAAAGCAGTTAAACTGTATCACGACTTACAAAAAAACCCAAAATCAGCAGGCAATCAGGTCATCGGATTTGCAACCATTAATGAAAACCCAATGTCAGAGTTGAATAAATACATTCCTCACCTCTGTAATATTAATGACTTAATGGATACCATAAACAATCATAAAATTGAGGAAGTTATTATAGCAATTGAACCTTCAGAAAGAGAAAAAATTCAATTCATTCTAGCTAAAACCAAAGCCTCAAATGTTATGATTAAAGCCATTCCCGATTTATTTGATATATTATCAGGAACTGTAAAAATGTCTTCATTATTTGGTGTTCCGCTAATTGAGTTATCACATGAATTAATGCCTGCTTGGCAAGAAAATATAAAACGAGTTATCGACGTGGTTTTTTCAATAATCGCATTAGTTTTATTAATCCCCGTTTATGTTTTTTTAGCAATAGCAGTAAAGTTTTCTTCAAAAGGTCCAATATTATATTCTCATGAGCGAATCGGAAGGTATGGAAAACCTTTTAGAATTTTTAAGTTTCGTTCTATGTATATTGATGCCGAGAAAAATGGACCCGCATTAAGTAGCAAAAAAGATCCTCGAATTACAAACTTTGGATTATTTATGCGAAAAATGCGTTTTGATGAACTTCCTCAATTTTATAATGTTTTTATAGGGGATATGTCTTTGGTAGGACCCAGACCTGAAAGGGCTTATTTTATTGACAAAATAGTTGAAAAAGCACCACATTACCTGCTTCTTTTTAAAGTTCGTCCTGGCATCACATCATGGGGTCAAGTTAAATTTGGATATGCTGAAAATGTAGATGAGATGATTGAGCGTTTAAAATACGATATTATCTATCTTGAAAACATGTCACTCTACGTGGATATAAAAATCATGATATATACCGTCAAGACAATTTTAGAAGCCAGTGGAAAATAAATAATCTTCAATACCTGACTTTTTTCATCTTATTAACTTGAGAGTCATTCAAAATAAATGATAATTTTAGCGTCGATTTATAAATCTCAAAATTGATACTATGCAAAATATACAATTTGTATCTCACCAAGAAGCTGTAAAATCAATTAAGTCAGGCGATCGAATACATATTCACAGTGTAGCTTGTGCTCCTCAAAAGTTAATTGAAGCTATGTGCGAACGAGGAAGAAATAAAGAATTTTATGATGTTAAAATTCAACATTTACATACTGAAGGTCCTGCTCCATATGCATCAAAAGAATTTGAAGGTATATTCCAACTAGAAAGTTTGTTTGTGGGCCATAATGTGAGAAAAGAAACCCAAGCTGGTTATGCTGACTACATTCCAGTGTTCCTACATGAAACTCAAAAATTAATTCGCGAAGGATACACAAAAATTAATATAGCCATGGTTCAAGTTTCACCTCCAGACAAGCATGGATTTGTTTCACTTGGGACTTCAGTTGATACTACATTAGCCGCTGTACAAAATGCAGACACTGTAATTGGCGTTATAAATAAAAATATGCCTCGAGCATTTGGCGATGCTATGATCCGATCAAGTTGCATTGATATTTTTTGCGAAGACGATACGCCTCTAATTGAAGCTCATTTTGCAGAACCTAGTGCGATTGAAGCTGCCATAGGATGCAATGTCGCCGAATTAATTGAAGATGGAGCCACTTTACAAATGGGCATTGGAGCAATTCCAAATGCAGTCCTTTCTCAACTTGGGAATCATAAAAACTTGGGTATTCACACTGAAATGTTTGCCGACGGTGTTTTACCCTTAGTTTATAATGGCGTGATAAACGGATCGCTGAAAGGTATTGATAGAGGCAAAATGACTTCGACATTTTTAATGGGTAGCAAAAAACTTTACGATTTTGTCGATGACAATCCTGGAGTAGTTATGAAAGATGTAGGATATACAAATGATATAAATATGATTTGTCGAAATCCGAAAGTAACCGCAATAAATTCTGCCATTCAAGTTGATCTTACGGGTCAAGTTTGCTCAGACTCCATAGGAACAAAACATTACAGTGGTGTTGGAGGTCAAATTGATTTTATTAGAGGTGCATCTATGAGTCCAGGTGGAAAACCAATAATTGCCATGCCTTCAGTTACTGCAAAAGGAATGAGCAAAATTGCGAATACACTGCATTTAGGAGCTGGTGTTGTAACAACCCGATCGAACATGCATTGGTTAGTAACCGAATATGGAGTTGTTAATCTATATGGGAGAACTCTTCAAGACAGAGCAAAACTTATTATTTCTATTGCACATCCCGATCATCAAGAACAACTTGACAAAGAAGCTTTTGAACGATTTGGTCCGCATTTTCATTACATTCATAAATAAATATGTAAGGCAGTTCAAAAGACTGCCTTTTTACCTATCATAATTGAAACAAGGATTTATTTATAATCGTACACTCCAATAAAATAATTTTAATATCTTTAAAAGAAAAAAATGATTAGCGTGGAACAGTATTGCATAAACAATTATAATTATGCATGAATGTTCCATACATGTCAATTAAAATTAAAATATTCTACGTATGAAACTTACTTTTAAAGTTTTAATTATACTTCTAATATTAATTGCAGCTCCTGCAATAGGAGGATTGTTCCTGCCAAAAGAAAGAATGGTTACTGAAATGACGATGATTGATAAAATGTATTTTTTTATTTTATCTGACATAACAAACCATTGGGAAGAACCATCATGGAGACAAAATTTGGACACCATTGTACAACAGGATGTTATTGATGGTCAGGATTCCTGGATGGAATACTATACTAATGGCGATTCAGTTTTACTCATTACTCAAAAAACTACTGAAACCGATTATATTCGATATATAATAGGTGATGAAGGGCTTCACTTAATGCGTGTAATAACTTTAGCTGACTATAAGGGAAGAACTGCCATTCGAATTTCGGAAGAAGTTTACGAAAAAAATCCCTATAAACGCTTTATGGCATTAATTAAAGATCCAACTCAAGAACGCATTCAACAATTCTTATCTGATTTAAAAGAAAAAAACAAACCATCGGAAGATGGCTCTGATGAAAATTCTGGCTGGTAAAACCACATAGCTTATATTTTCAGGGCAATTCAATTTTCAATTGTATTAATTGAAAACAGCTGCCATATGCAAAGAGTAATGTGTTTTTCTTCGTTGATTCTACTATTATCCTGTTCTTCAAAAATTGAAAACAAATTACAAGGAAATAAACTACCTCGCTGCAAACAGACAGGATATCAAAATGGTATATATTTTATAAGGCCCCAAGAGGCTAATGCCATTTACTTTAGAATATTTAATGTTTTATATATAAGATTTCATTGAATATCGAACAAAGATTATTCGCTATTGCTCATGAGAGAAGTTAAGGAATTTTGATTTCAGAATTAACAACTTCTTAAATCGTTAATCAATGTTCCTTGTTCTTAAATCTATTTTATTTAATCTAAGTTGAGCGATTGGAGCATAGCGAACAAGCGCTTTACTTAGAGTTAACCCCGATGTAGAGATTGTAGTGTTTCACAAACAAAGTGCAGTGAAATACTTACAAGAACTAAATCGTGAGCGAGAATCGCTCAATTTGGGTTTAATTCAATATCCAACAAAAAAAAACTTAAATCAATAGCATTACCCAAGAGACGGGAAATAAGACCCAAATATCCCTATAAACTTTGTGATCGGGATCCCTGCCGATAGGCAAGAGTTCGACTAAGTAATTTCAGTTCTCTAACATTCCTGAAATAAAAGTATTACTGGTTTAATTATTTATTGGATAATGCCTTTTTTCCTATTCTCAGAGTTGAATAATTTTAAAAAAAATAGGAGCTTAATTTTAAGCTCCTATTTTTTCTATTCTTTTTTTAACCACTGATCTAACCAGCCTTTAAATTCACGTTGCCATAAAATTCCATTTTGAGGTTTTAATACCCAATGAGTTTCTGATGGGAAAAACAATAACTTAGAAGGAATTCCTAACATTTGAGCGCTATTAAAAGCTGCCATTCCTTGAGTATATGGAATTCTGTAATCGTGTTCCCCATGAATAATCATAATAGGAGTATCCCAATTCTTCACAAATTTATGTGGTGAACCAGCATACGATTTCATAGCCACTTTATTATCAGTTTCCCAATCAGTGCCTATTGTATATTTATAATTAATTTGTATTTAATTGATTTATACTATATTTGTAAAGGGTTT
>JAEINW010000122.1 GCA_016342715.1 Salinivirgaceae bacterium
TTTGAATCTATGCGCCTTGCAGTAAATCTTGCTTCAGCTTAAATATAGCAGAAAAATATCCTCCTGAGTAAATACCTAATATTTCTTCTGATATCATTTATCACTTGTCAATGTCAGAATGGTCCAGAAAACACGAATAATAAAGGTCTTCCCGTTGAGGCGCATCCCGAATCGAAAATCACTGTAATCAAAGAAGAGAAACAACTATTTTTCCAAGCTTTGGGACAAGTAAGCTGGCAACAATTTAGAGGTAACTACCGAAATGGTTCTTCGGCAGAAACAAATATAAACGAAAAATGGACTGAAAATGAGCCGGAGTTAGTCTTGAGAAAAAACATTGGAAGTGGGTATTCAGAGATTATAATTTCAACAGATAAAGTAATTGTAATGTCTTGTGAGAAAATAGATAGCTTAAGCGGATCGGAATTTATGATTGCTTATGATGCAAAAACCAATAAAGAACTTTGGAAAACAGCTATAGATTCAATGTATCGCGATTCAGAAGGAAACTGGGGAGAAGGTCCAAGGTCGACTCCAGCTATTGATGATAAAGCAATTTATTGCTTAAGCTCTTATGGAAAACTTAGAGCAATATCTATGGAAGATGGGAAAATCTTATGGACAGTAAATTTATTGAAAGAATTTGACAATAAACCAGGATGGATTTATACTAGCTCTCCTATTCAATATGAAAATGAATTAATTATTGAACTTGGCGGTACAGAATCAAGAGGGTTTGCTTCATTTGATAAAAGCACTGGAAAAAAACGCTGGGTTAATGGAGAAGGCCGACGCTCATATTGTTCACCTACTATTGCAGAAATTGATGGAGGAATTCATATGATTTTTGCAAATGGATCTAAGCTAAAGTCCTTCAGTAAAACAGGGGATGAGCTTTGGTCTTACAGTATGCCTTTGCAGGGAGCTAATGCAACACCGTTATTTATTGCTCCTAATAAAATTTTTGTTTCTTCCAAAGCAGGATGTTTTATGATAAAAGTTGAGAATAATGGAGTTACGGAAGTATTTAATAATAAATCAATGAGAAATGAATTTAGTACTTCGTGTTATTACAATGGTCATATTTATGGCATAAGCACGGGTGCTCTAAAATGTATCTCCGAGACTGATGGTGAATCAAAATGGAAGCAACGTGGTTTTGGTAGAGGAAGTTTAATTCGTGTAGGCAATAAACTATTAGTAATATCTGATAAAGGTGTATTAAAACTCGTAGAAGCAACACCTGAAACTTATATTGAAAAAGGATCAATTCAGGCTATAAATGGCAGAATAATGACAGCTCCATCCTTTGCAAACGGGATAATATATTTAAGAAATTTAACCGAAATGGTAGCTTTTAAAATAAACTAACAAAATTAAAGGTTTCATTATTGGTTTTCGTACATTTTAATCTATTTGGGTTAACTACCCCGCCGCTTGCGGCGGGGTAGTTAATTCAACCATCTTCTTTTTAAGCCAAAAAATAAAATAAGTTAAATGTTATAATTGCAGTATACTAATAAAAAGACAAAAACATTTGCAAGTTAGTGAATATTCACTAGACTTTGTTGTCTAATTAATTTACTATGCAGACAGAAAGACAAGCTCAAATAATAAATATATCAATGGAAATCATTGCCAATAAAGGCATCCAAGGGTTTACGATAAAAAATATTTCTAAAGAAATTGGTATTTCAGAACCTGCCATTTACCGCCATTTTGAAAATAAAACAGCGATCTTAATTACCATTTTAGATAATTTCAAAGCAATGATTGGGTCTTCTTCAAGTTCTCTTATGGATTCAGAAAATACAGCAATTGGTAAAATTGAGTGTATGTTTTCAAGAATGCTTACAATATTTATTGAGCAACCTGCAATTATTTCGGTCATATTTTCTGAGGAGATATTTAAAAGTGAAATTGTTTTGAAGAACAAAATTCTGGAAATACAGAACCTTAATCAAGCACGAATTGAAAATATAATTGAGAAAGGACAAGCTGATAATAATGTTCGAACGGACATTGACAAAAGCACATTTGCACTTATGTTCATGGGGGCATTTCGCTTATTGGTTAAACGTTGGGATTTGAACGATTATAATTCAAATTTAAAATTAGAGGGAGGAAAACTCCTAAATTCATTCAAATTATTCATTTAAAAAAAAATTATGAAAATAGTAAAAGTATCAGAAACCAGTATTAAAGAAACACCGCATAAAATTGATGCGCGTGAATTGTATAACTTCGATAGTGCACAAGTAGTACATATAGAATTAAAACCCGGTGAAAGTTTAAAACCTCATAAAACTCCTGTCGATGTATTTTTCTATATTCTTGAAGGCTCTCCTGACATTTATATAGGTGATGATAAGCAAACAGTAGAAAAAGATTGTTTGGTTGAAAGCCCCAAAAACATTACACATTATTTTGCTAATAACTCAGCTAATAAGGTGAGAGTACTTGTTGTAAAGGCTCCAAAACCAGTAACACAAACAAAGTTATTATAGAAACATTAAGCGATAATAAAAGTTGCTTTTTTTTGGACAAAGAAAGTTAGCGAATATTAACTACGCAATAATTTAACATGGAAAATATTTTAAACAAATTTCTGCGTTTTTCATCTTTGAGATGAAAAAGAACACAACAATGGAAACCAATTTAGATAAATACATGCCTCAGGATCATCCGGCATTTATTTACAGCGATAAAGCAGAAAGTTGGTTTAATATTAACGATGGAATTATTATAGCTGTAGAAAACAAAAAGGGTATTTATAACACCGAAACATTAGATACGCTAAAGTAATTAACCAAGCGCTTTCAGCGTTTTAATGAGATTGAAAAAGACGATGTGCCGAAAGGTGGTGATGATTGGATAAAAATAACTCAAAAGCAGTCTTTGAAGGTATTTAAATTCTACAATAAACAAAATCCGTTTATTTATATAGCGCATAAAAAAGAACAAATCAGCCAAAGCGGGTTTGTTCTTTTTTTTGAAGAGGTTATACAATAAATTAATTCAATGATTTATCAACCGTCAATATCTCTTTTAATTTGCTTGTGTGAGCCATATTATCTGCAATAGGACATCGTCTTGTTACTTCAGCAAGAAATTCCTCCTTTTCTTGCTGTGTTAGGTCAGCATCAATATCAACATAACTTCTAATTTCAACGAAACCGGCCCGTCCTTCAGTAGTTTTTCCCATTAGAAAATCCTTATCAAGATCACCTTCCACATCTACCGTAATACCATTTAACTTAATTCGTTTTTGGTTTGCAACAATGCGTCCAATAGCACAAATACAAGCGGGTAACGACGATAAAAATATTTCCATTGGATTTGGCCCTAAACCTTCACCTCCCATGACTTTAGGTTGATCGATAATAAAGTTTTTTGAACAAAATATTTCTGTTTTGAAGCTGTTTTCCATTTTAGCTCCAACTTTTAATGTTGAAATTGCCATTTGATAAATTTTTAAAGTTTAGTTTAACTATAAAATTGCGCAATAGTTTCATAATAGCAAATGATTAAAATCATATTAATTAATATTTGCCGATAGTTACAAAAAATAAAAATCGATACTCTACTAATTATTCAATTTTATAGTACACTACCATCAGTTAATCTAACATTTATAGAATTAAATGTTAGTAGCAAATCTCATATTTCACTTATTAATTACAAAAGAGAGACACATGCTGATAATAGGTCATAAATTGATTCACATGTTTAAAGCTTTGTGCCTTTTCTGTAAAAGTAAGATCAGCACTTGCCTATGCTTTATCATGGTAGCTTATGAAAAATACGGATACATGTTTACGATAAGGAGATGTTTTAACTGTTGTGGAATCGGTTAAAAGTTTGAATAAAGAAGGTTTATTTCAATGATAAAAGTACAGGAGAAGCAAGCTGTTTCAGAGTATTACAAGGTGTAATTTAGTGTTTTTTCTCACTTAATTGAATAAGTAGCTCCCAAAATTTTTCATAAGGAATAATTTCAAAAACATCGTAATTCGGATCATTAATCTCTTTTAAACGATTTAAAAACTTTTCTTTTCGAATTATAAGTTCATTGTAATCGAAATCTTGTGAAGCTGATTTTCCCAAGTGTCGGAAAAATGCTACAGTTCGTTTGCTATTTAATTTTTTAAGATAGCGGTGATAATAAATTGACAAATTATTTCCTTCGTTATCAATATCGGTTTGTTTGTAAATTTTAAATAATAAAACCCTAATAATTAAAAGGTTGATGTTGTAGCCAAACTTGTCTTTAGTCGATTTGTTTGCTTTTTCAAGAAAATAATGTAATGATTTTTCATCTCCAAAAATAGAAAGTTTATTAATAAGTTCTTGATTGTTTTCCATGTGCAATAAAAAGAATATAAAGGCTTCTCTTATTACCCAAGCAGATTTATCATTGGCATCAAGAAATTGAAATTGAGGTGTGTTTACAACTTCATTTAAAATATTTGCAGCTTCAGTATATTGCTTCTGTTTTATTTTTATATCAAAATTTAGTTCTTGAATCAAAAATTTATCAAAAGCACGATAATCTGATTTTTCTAAACATTTAGTAAGATTTTGCTCCGCTAATTCAATTTGATGGGTATCTCTAAAATATCGTGCGAAATAATAATTTATATCTAATTGTAATGCTTTAGTATCAATAAATGGAAAGTCGGTAATAAGCTTTTCGGTTTTGGTTATATGCTCTAAAACCTTTGGTTGTTGATTAAGCTGATGATATAATAAGATATTAATTTGATGATAATACAGCCGTATGAATGGGCTGTCATAATCTTTTAGCCATTTTGAAATGTTTTGAGAATATTCAAGAGCCTCGCGTACAATTTCATTGGTTTTTGCAATGCTATATTTTGTTTTGCTATATAGTTTTTCCCACATACCTCGCGAAGCGCTATAATAGTTCTGATATTTTGTTAGCTGCTTTACTTTCTCATCGTAGGCAACCGTTTCTTTAGGAAAACCCTTTAATGAATATACGGAACGAAATTTTCGAGCAGCAGCAACCTGTATATCAATAAAGAAAAATTTCTCAGCCGTTTGTTCAACTTTGGTAATAATTTTAGTAGGGTTGTGGTATACATTTTTTAGCAAAAGTTTTTCTACAATTAATAGTTCTTTTTCAACTTGAAAATGAATGGTCATGTAATTTTCATTTTCAGTTTCTTGGTAGTTTTGTAAGTAAACTAAATCTGATAATTTTTGAACCAAATTGCGTTTAAGCATTAAGTATTTTTTATCAGCTTTTGTTGAATCATAAATTAATTTTGAGGCTTCAGTGTCGTTTTTTGCTTTATTGGATACTACTAAATCGTATAGCCTACGAATTTTCGAATTAACGGGTAAAACCGTGTTGAAATCGGTCGGTTTGTTTTTCGAAAGAATATACGCAAATTCGTTAATTAGATCCATCCCTATAAAAACTTTGATAAGTTTTATTGCGTTAGAATATTAATACATATATGTTAGAAAAATATTAATAATTCATTTTAGCTCTAATTTAGCAATTTTACTATTAATACATAATAGTAATTTATTTAAAAAAACATAACCTATTTAAATTATAACACGTATTAATTGCTTTAAAGGTTCTGTAGATCAAGTGGTTAAAATTTGGTCAAATTGTTTTTAAATATTTTATGTATGCTATATATTTATCAAATACTTGTGTATTTCGACATTGAGAACGAAGAATTTAATTTACCATTGGTGTAATATTGTAATGGATTTTTACTTTAAATCAGCCTAATTTAGTCATCACAATTAGTAAAAATTTAAATATTATGAAAAGTTCTAACTTATTTCTAAGAATTTCAATCTTCTCATTATTGTTATTATTTGCAACGATTCATGTTAATGGGCAAATAGCTCCACCTTCAAATTTAAGTGGAGAGTCATTAAAAACCTGGCTAGTAGAAAATTATTACGATGGTAATCATCAAACTTTGGGTTACACTACAGCAAGAAAGTATTTATACAATTACATCGATAATGAAAATGGAATAATTACCTGTGTATATTCAGGTTTAGAAGTTAGCAGTGCATATGGTGGTACAACTACATATCCAGCTCCAATAAATTGTGAGCACACTATTCCACAAAGTTTATTTAATGAAGCTAATCCTATGGTATCCGATCTTCATCATCTGTATCCAACATATGAGAATTGGAATAGCACACGTTCAAACTACCCATTTGCAGAAATTGATGATAACACCACAGCAAAATGGATGTATTTAACAAATTCGCAAACTACCATTCCAACTTCGAACATTGATTCTTATAGCGAATATGCTAACTCAACGTTTGAACCTCGTGAAGATCATAAGGGGAATGTGGCTCGTTCAATCTTTTACTTTTATACAATGTATCCAACTGAGGCTGGAGATATTAGTAATATTGGAGATATTAATGTATTTTATCAATGGCACTTAAGTGATCCTGTTGATGCTGCAGAAATTGAAAGAAATGGACAGATAGAAACGTATCAGGGAGATAGAAATCCTTATATTGATTATCCAGAAGCTGTGGCTGCAGCTTGGGGATTTGAAACTGTTCCTAGTGTTCCTGCTTCTCCATCAATTTCGTTAATTACTGCTACTACTAATTTGACAATAAATTGGAGCGATGTTTCCAATGAAACTGGATATCGAGTGTATCGATCAACTGGAGGTTCCTATAGTTTATTAACTAGTCCATCAGCAAATACAACCAGCTATGTAGATAATAGTGTTTCTGAAAGTGTTACCTATTCTTATTATGTTATTGCATACAATGCTGAGGGAAATTCACCTAATAGTAATGTTGTAAGTGGACAATTATCAACAGGAGGAACGAATCCAGGAACAGGCATTAGCGTTAGCGAAGCTTTGACACAATCCATTGGTACTCCAGTAACTGTTGATGGAAAAATTACTCAGAGTTTTAATGGTGTTTATGCATTAGAGATGCAAGATTTAAATGGAACAGATGTAATACTTGTTAAACTTGAAATTAGTCAACGAGATGAATGGAGTCCTGATTTAAATCCAAGTGCTGTTGGAAAATTAATTGAAGTAGTAGGTGTTATTGATAGCTATTCGTCGCAAACGAGTATTGAAAGTGTGAGTAGTATTACAGAAATAGGAGGAGAACCAACATTAGATACCGAAGCTCCAACAACTCCTGATGGTTTAAATTCTTCAAATATTACTGAAACAACTTTTACTTTAAGCTGGAATGCATCCACAGATAATACAGCAGTTACAGCTTACGATGTTTATAAAAATGGAAGTTTATTAACAAGCACAACAAATACAACATATAATGTGTCTGGACTTTCGGCTTCAACTACTTATACATTTTATGTAAAAGCTAAAGATGCCGCAGGAAATGTTTCTTCTGCAAGTAGCACCTTAAATGTAACTACAGTGACTCCTGTTGACACACAAGCCCCAACAGTTCCTGCTAGTTTGAATTCGTCAAATATTACTGAAACAACTTTTACCTTAAGCTGGAGTGCATCCACAGATAATACAGCAGTTACAGCTTACGATGTTTATAAAAATGGAAGTTTGTTAACAAGCACAACAAATACAAGCTATAATGTATCTGGGCTTACAGCTTCAACTACTTATACATTTTATGTAAAAGCTAAAGATGCAGCAGGAAATGTTTCATCGGCAAGTAGCTCGTTAAATGTGACCACATTGGATGTTGTAGCCAATGATTGTTTTGTAAGTGATGTTACCTTAACTTTAGTTACCGATAATTATCCATCTGAAACTACTTGGGATTTAAAGAATACATCTGGCCAAACAGTTTATTCAGGCAGTGGTTATAGTAATGCAAATTCAACCTATACACAGGTATTCTCTATGGTTGATGGCGATTATATATTTACTATTTATGATGCTTATGGTGATGGAATTTGCTGTTCGTATGGAAATGGATCGTACACTTTAACCGATGCCAACGGGTTACAAATTGTTACAGGCGGCGCTATTGGTTCTTCTGAAGCAACTAATTTCTGTATATCAGGAAGTGGTGGTTCAACTCCAGTTGATGATGGTTCAGCTCCAACAGATTATTGTTCATCAAAAGGTGCCAATTCAAGTTATGAATGGATTGATTTGGTTCAATTAGCTAGTATTAATAATGCAACAGGAAACGATGGTGGTTATAAAGATTATACTGGTCTTTCAACCGATTTAAGTCCAGGAAGTCAATACACTATCTCTTATAGCTGTGGCTTTAGTGGTTCATCATATACTGAATTTTGGCATGTTTATATCGATTTTAATCGTGATGGAGATTTTGAAGATGCTGATGAAAGAGTGGGTTATCAATCATCAACAAGTGATGGAACTTTATCAAGCACCTTTACCGTTCCTTCAGGAGCAAGCATAGGAAATACAAGAATGCGTGTTAGCATGAAATATGATGGAGCTGCAACTCCATGTGAAAGCTCATTCTCATATGGTGAGGTTGAAGATTACAATATTAATATTACAACAAATAAAGCAGCAAGTTTTGCTTCGAATAATGAAGCTTCTGCTCTAAACGAAATTCAGGAAATTATTGTTTATCCGAATCCAACTAAAAATATTCTGAATATTTCTAGCTTGAATCATGATTATAATATTGAGGTGTACACCATAGCTGGTCAAAAATTAATTAGCACAACGATGTACGAAATTAATGGGCAATTGAATGTTTCCAATTTAAAACCAGGAGTTTATTATTTGAAATTTAATGATGGCATACATCAAAATACACAACGTTTTATTAAGCAATAAAGTAGTTTGTTAATCATCAAAAGCGGGAATTTGTTTTTCAAATTGCCGCTTTTTTTTATTAATGTTAAATACTGCTATGTATTAAACTGCCACGCTCATCATCAAATTCAATTTTTAAATGAGCATCTACTTCGTCTTGCATTTCTTCAACGTGAGAAATTACTCCAACAATGCGATTTTCTTTTCGAAGCGATTTTAAGGTGTCAAAAACCACGTTTAAAGCTTCCTTATCAAGACTTCCAAAGCCTTCGTCCAAAAAGAAGAAATTCTCTTTAGAATGGCTTTTGTTTTGTATGCTATCAGCAAGAGCCAGTGCTAAAGATAAGGCTGCTTGAAAGGTTTGCCCACCTGATAATGTTTTTACATTTCGAGTTTTTCCACCGTTCATAAAATCACGAACCAGGAAATTATTATCATCAGATATTTCGAGGCTTAGCTTTTGCCCAGTTAATTTGAAAAACCGTTCGTTTGCCGCTTGACAAATGTTCTGTAAATGAACAGTAGATATATAATTTACAAAACCACTTGCTTTGAATAGCTGCTTTAAGGTTTTTAAATTTACAGCTCTATTTTCAAGTTGATCTTTTTCTTTAAGTATTTCTTTTTTAGATTGTAGCGTTTTTTCTTTCTGGCTAATATCTTTATTTAAAACTGCTAATTCCTGATCTTTTGACCGAAATATTAAGGAATGATTTTCAATTTTTGCATTCAATTCAATATGTTCGTCAGCCTTGTATGTGCGTTGGTTAATTTCACCTAAATTTTCTTCTAACTGTTTATTTATTGTTGATTTTTCCTGTTTAAAGGATTCTATTTTATTGCGATCGTGTTCAATATTAATTGGCAAGCTTAATATTTCAGAAACGTTCTCAATGGTTTCATAAACAGATTTTTGCAAATTTTCAGTTAATTCTGTTTTAACCTTTGTAAGTTTCTGATTAATTGCTTCGAGCTGCTGTTTTTTTGAGCGGATAGCTTCGCTTAAACGCTCTTTATCAAGCTTAAGCTTATTGTTTAGAGTGCTTAATTCTTCTGTTTCTTTTTCAATGTTTTGAATTGTTTTTTGCTTCTCTAATTTTAAGTGCTCAATTTCCTGCTTTTGCTTATTAGTAAAATCATTTTCATTTAAATGAATAATTTGTTGTTGCAAAGTTTCTAAAGAATGTTCTTTTCCTGTTTTTTGATTTTTAAACAGATCGATTCCAGATTTATAGTCTTCAAAATTCTTTTGTTCTTTTTCCGTATTAGTTCGAGTAAGCGTAAGTTGTTTTTCATTTTTTACGATTTCGGCTTCAATATTTTTAGCTTTCGTAAGCTCTGATAAAACAGCCTCAATATTTGTAAATTCAGGCCAAGTATTTATTTTGTTATGAATAATAAACTCAGCATTAAGGTTCTTATGCTTTTGCTCTGCAGTTTTCTTTAATTCATTTATATATTTATAGGTGTTAAGTAAATCGGAAATATGTTTGTTTTTTTCTTCAAGTATTTTAATGTTATTAGCAATATTTTCTTTTTTTGTATCCAACATTTTTAGTTGCTGAGCCGCATCTTGTGCATTGTAGATGTGTGGGTGATCTTCTGACCCACAAAGTGGGCAGGCTTGCCCATTATGAAGTGATTCAGCATATTCGCCAAGTTTTGAGTTGATTAAATGTCCTTCGCGTTCTTTATCGATGGTGCTGAAGTTGTTCTTTAATTTTTCGATTTCTTCAGTAAGTAAATCAGGTACGCTTGGTAAATTTTCATCGTTAATCTCATTAATAAATGACAAATCGGAAGTTAGTACATTAATTTCAGTACGTATGCCTTTCATTTTAGTGTCACAATCGTTTATTTGGCTAATTTCTTCCTTAAATGATTTTTCGAAAGTTTTGCTTTTTGTAAACCATTCTTTTATTGATGCAAGTTTTATTAAATCAGGCTTTTTTTCTTTTAATTGATTCAGTTCTTTTTCAGTACTTTTTATTTTATTCTTTAACAGAATTACGTTTTTTTCAGTTTCTAAAACAACAGCATTGCCCTTTTCAATTCTTTGTGTAAATGCGCTTATTTCAGTTCTTAAATCGAAAATTTTTAATAAATAATCAAATTCAGCGAGTTCTTTTTTTTGTGTATCAAGTGTTTCAGTTTTTGGTTTTAATGCAATAATTTTTTGCTCAGTATTGCTTAGCTTGTCTACATTTTGTTTTAGAAGAATTTCGTTGTTTTTAATTAACTGTTCAAGTTCTTTAGCTTCTGTATTGTAAATGCTTTGATCTTTAAGTAGTGGTTCAAAATTTAGTTTACAATATTCAAATTCTTTTAATTTTTTTTCGAGTTCAATAAACGTAGCTTCCTTTTTCTGAATTTCTTTTTGTCGGCTTAATAAAATCTGTTTTTTTTCAAAGAGTTTTTTTAAAATCTCAAATTCCTTTTGTTGTTTGTTAAATTTTGCTTGTTCTTCTGAAAGAGTTTCAACTACCTTTTTAAGTTCATCAAAGCTCTGCTTCAAAAGTTTAATTTCTTCAAGTGAAATTTCTCCCAATCCTTGAAGCTTGCCATTTAATATATCAATATTTGAGTTATTCTTACTTTCAAGTGAAACAACTTTATAAAAAAGCTCATATTTCTCAAGGTCAAAGAGTTCCTTCATCATTTGAGTACGATCTTTATTGCCCAATTGCAAAAACTCCTGAAATTTTCCCTGGGGTATTATAATGGTGCGCTTAAAGTTTTCATAACTTAATTCTAATGTCTTTTCAATGGATTCAAGTTCAATAGGTTGCCAATTTTCATTTTGCCATATGTAGCCTTTTCTATCCAGTGTTTTTACATCTTCAAAACGTTTGCTATTTCTTTTTCCTATAACTACTGTTCTATATTTTATTTGTGGATTCCCGGCTAAAAATTCAAAATCAATCAATAATTCATTCGATTTCAAATTCATCATGTTGTAATTCCGGTTGTCACCCGAAAGGTTTAAACGATCGGTTTTTCCGTAAAGAGCAAAAGTAATAGCTTCAAGTATCGATGATTTTCCACAACCTACATTCCCAAAAATTCCAAAAATGGAAGCCTGCGTTAGTTTTGAAAAATCAATGCTTTGCTTTTCCTGATAAGAATAAAGACCTTTTATGGTAAGTGAAATAGGAATCATAATTAATTGTTCATTGTTAATTACTCATTGTTAATTGTCTTCAGCTACAATTTCTTTAAATAAATCAAGAAGTTCATTGCTAACTTCCTGGCCTTTTGAATGCAAAAAATATTCTTTAAAAAGGGCTTCTCTGTTTTTTGTTAAATCAATGGTTCGGCCTTTTTTTGTATCGTCAGAATTTGCTTTTGTAACTTCAGGAATAATGCTAATAATTCCTTCATGTGCATTGTGTAAGGCTTTTTTATCAGCGGCATTCAAATAATTGTCGGTTAGCAATGTCAGCTCTACCAAATGCTCTTTATTTTGTTGCAAACATAACAGCGCATCATCCACTCCATGGCATTTTATCCGAATCAATTTTTTACCAGCAAACAATTCTATTTCACGAACTTTTGCATTTTTTTCAGGTTCAGCGTCAATTAACATAACGTACTTTTTCTGGTTACTTTCACCAAAACTATAGGAGAGGGGACTGCCTGAATAAACTATAGGACAAGGTTGGGTATCTACAGTTTGTTGGCGATGCAAGTGTCCTAAAGCTACATATTGAATTTGTTTTGGGAAATTATCGGAATAAATGGCTTGCGCTCCACCAATATGTAGAATGGGTTTTTCATCGTCGGGTTCTTCTTGTATTTCAGTTCCTTTTTTTGTGACAAATAAATGAGTCGCCAATATATTTACACCTGTAGTGTCACAATATTTTTCGGCAGTTTCATTCCATTTTTGCTGTAATAAATCACGTAATTCTTGTTCCGTGTCTTCTATTCCCAAATAAGTTTTTATGCGCAATTCATTGGCATAAGGAGTAAGAATTAATCGTAAAGGATAAGTAATATTCGGAATTTTAAGTTCAATAAATCCTTCATTGCTTTTTAAAACTTTTAAGCCTGATTCTAGCTCAAACTCAGGCACCAATGAATTTGGATAACCCGTAAAAATAATTCCATTCTCTCTAGCCAAAGGATCGGGAGCTTCAATTCTATCAGGTGAATCGTGGTTTCCTGCAATGCAAATTACAGGACGAGTTGCATTGTTTGATAGTTTCTTTAATGTTTTATAAAAAAGTTCAACGGCATCAGTGGGCGGATTAAAAGTATCGAACAAATCGCCAGCTATAATTATGGCATCTGCCTTTTCAGTATCAGCAATAGTACATATTTCATTTAATACGGCAACTTGTTCTTCATGTCTTGAAAAATTATCTAAGCGTTTTCCTAAGTGCCAGTCGGATGTATGTAGAATTTTCATTGTTTTTTAATTTGAAAAGTAAAGATACTTCCTTCAACCAACTAATGGGTATTCATGGAAAAAAATATATTAACATAGGTGAAAAAGTTATTAAAAGAATATGCTGTATAATTTTATTTTTTCCCAATTCATGATAATTGCAATTCCATTTACATATGTATTTTTGCCTAATCAAACTTATTAATTACATTCATCATCCAATTAAAAACAAGCTCTAATGAATAGTAAGAGAATTTATATCCTATTTATTTTTCTTTTTTTATGTGCTTTAAATAATTCTTTTGCACAAAATGATAAACAATTTTTAGGAAATAGTGCCGTACCAATATTTAAAAATGGCGAAGCTCAAATAGTAGCTGATTTTAAAGAATCAAAAAGCTGGATTAAACATGAACTTTGGGTTGAAACTAGCTTTGATACCGATGGAGATGGAAAATTGGATAGAATGCATGTGTTTGTTACTCGTCCTTATCAAACCGATTCAGCCGGTCTTAAGTTACCTGTTGTATATATTTCAAGCCCTTATTTTTCAGGAGTAGCAGGAAATAAAAAGGAATATTTTTGGGAAGTAAACCATGAGTTGGGCGAAACCCCAAAACCACATGTTCAACCAATTGTTGAGAGAAAAGATAAAAGACCCTTAATAGCATTTTTTCATGATAGAACTTGGGTTCCTCGTGGATATGCTGTGGTTTATTCCTCATCTCCTGGTACGGGTTTTTCCGATGGTTCCCCAACTATTGGAGGAGAAAATGAAAGATTAGCTCCTAAAGCTGTTATTGAATGGCTTTGTGGTAAAGAAAATGGCTATTCTTCCAGAACTGGAAATGAAAAAATAGATGCCTACTGGAGCACAGGAAAAGTTGGTATGACAGGAACTTCATACAACGGAACCTTAGCATTAGCGGCAGCAACCACTGGTGTAAAGGGACTTGAAGCCATAATACCCATTGCTCCAAATAGCTCATATTATCATTATTACCGATCGAATGGTTTAGTGCGTTCTCCTGGTGGTTATTTAGGCGAAGATGTGGATGTTTTATATGATTTTATACATAGTGGCGACATTGAAAAACGAGCATATTCTGATTCTGTTTATAGAAATAATATAATTGCTAAAAATATTGATAGAGTAACTGGAGATTATAATGAATTCTGGGCTTCGCGTGATTACCTATTACAAATGGATTCAATGAAAGCTCCAATGTTAGTTTCTCATGGATTTAATGACTGGAATGTGATGCCTGAGCATAGCTTAAGAATATATGAAAGAGCAAAAGAATTAGGTATTCCAGCACAAATTTTTTACCACCAAAAAGGACATGGTGGACCACCACCCATGCGCATAATGAACAGATGGTTTACACATTATATACATGGAATTGATAATGGTGTCGAGAATGATCCAAAAGCTTGGATTGTTAGAGAAAATGACAAAAGAACCCATCCAACGCCCTATAAAGATTTTCCAAATCCAGATGCAGAAGAGCTTACCTTTTATCTTGTTGCTGGAAATCCAGATATGGGCAAACTTCAAGTTGAAAAAGGATCAAAACAAGGTGTTGAAACTTTAATAGATGATGTTTCAATAAAAGGTAAGAAATTGGCAAAGGCTAAAAAATCTGACCATCGTTTATTGTATCTTACTCCAATTTTAAAAGAAGACCTACATATTTCTGGAGTGCCTAAAGTGACAATTAAACTGTCATCGAATAAACCGGCTGCCAATTTATCGGTTTGGTTGGTTTCCTTGCCTTGGAAAGGTTTTCGATCAAAAACTACCGATAATATCATTACCCGAGGTTGGGCAGATCCTCAGAATTACAAATCGATATCAGAAGGTGAACCTTTGGTTCCAGATAAATTCTATGAAGTTTCTTTCAATTTAATGCCCGATGACCAAGTAATATCTGCAGGTCAACAAATAGGATTAATGATTTTTTCAAGTGATAAAGAATTTACTTTACACCCAAAACTAGGCACAGAGTTAAGCATTGATTTGGATGGTACTTTTTTAATTTTGCCTGTGGTAGGTGGTGAGGAATCAATTAAAAAAGCGATTAATACTGCTTTGATACATTAAAATGGAAAAAGACAGTTTGATCTCATTGATTAATTTTTAAAGTAGTAAAGTAGATTTAGTTCAAATGATTATTTGTATATGGCTGAAGGCCATAAATAATATAGCTTAGGGCAACGCCCTAAGTTGTTTATTGTTAACAATAAGCGATGCAAGCATAAAATTGATTTTTATGAAATTATCAGCATGCATCGCCATCTTTAATATTAAACATCAAGATGATTTTATTTAAAACCCCAACTTTTTTCTGTGATCCTAAACATATCAGTCTTGTGCTTTTAAGACAACCGCATTTTTTTTTAGATAATATTGCAATGAAAATGAAGTCTACGAATTACTTTTTACATTAATATGGTTATCCTTATAAATACCAAAATAGGTTTTAACAAAAAAAAAACTAAGGCTGAAAGCCTTGCATAGTTTAGCTTGGGGCATCGCCCCAAGAAATAGAACCTACAAAGAAAA
>JAEINW010000123.1 GCA_016342715.1 Salinivirgaceae bacterium
AACCACCATTTCTAATTTGCCAATTTAGGTTGACATAGGGATAACCATAAAATTTAAAATCGTTTGTGGATGCTAAAACATGGAATAAACTTCAAAAAAACAGAGAATACATTACTTGTTTTTCGCAAGGTGGATGGCAAATTAAAGAGAGTAATGGCTTGTTGCAAACTAGGTTTAAGGTAAAATATCAAGCACAAGAGGAAGAATGGAAAGCACCTGTTTACAATACAAATGAAATAACTAGCTTATTCAGTAATGGGGAGCCAGAAGTTGAAACAATTAAACCCAAAGTTGATACCATTCCCCAAATTTATATTTCAGATTTTGATGCCAAGAAATACGAAGAATTTTTTGAAGATGGAACACTAAAACTAAAAGTTGAGGTTGATGATGGCTTAAAAGATGGCAATCTAAAAGTATATCATTCCAATGGTGAATTGTACATAAAAGGCGAGTTTAAAAACGATCAGCCTGTTGGTAAATGGAAGTATTATGATGAAGAAGGTGATTTGATTAAAGTGGACAGGTATTAACTTTTCAATTAAGATTGGCTTTTGAAAAAGAATTCGGTAAATGTAGTCGGGTAGAGGCTTCGTCCAGATTAATGTTTGGTAGCCTGTGAAGCTCCGAGGCTTCAATGCTAATAAAGCCAAACTCTTCCATAACTTTTCCTTTAATTAGGTAGCAGCCACCACCCCGAAATGGATATTGTGTTGCGGTGTAGGGGAATTGAACGGTGTCAATCCAGTAGCCATTATAATCGATAAAAACACCAAAACTCATGGTTTGCCCCTTACTCGTTCGGGTTCGTTTTATCTGTACTAAGTTTCCTACAATTTCTACTTTTTTGCCAATTAATTGACGTAAATCGGCAGCCACAAGCTTGGGGTATTCTCTTTTTTCAATCATTTGAAACGAAGAACAGGATACCGGAAAGCCCAATAATTCAATTTCATCGTAAGCATTTTCCAATGGATGAAAGTAAAGTTCGGGCAGTGAAAAATTCTTAATTTTTCTGATAAAAAGGGTAGGTGTAGGTGCTGTTTTTTTTGTTTTTGAAAGAATGAAATGCGCATTCCAAAGCAGTTCTTTTTTTGATTTACCTATAAAGTTAAAAGCTCCAATACGTATTAAAATACTCAGTTGATCCAATGAAATTTGAACACGATTTAAAAAATCGGGCAAGTCGAAAAATGTTCCGCTATGCTTACGAGCTGTTAAAATACTTTTTATAGTATTTTGTTCGAGTTCTTTAATAAATCCCAAGCCCAAATAAATGTGCTCAAGGTTTATGGTAGTTAATTCCTGGCTATTATTTATGCAGGGAGGGTGAATTATGGCACCATGCATGTGAGCTTCATGAACGTAAAGTTCGGTTCTGTAAAAGCCACCACCGTTGTTGATTGTGGCTACCATGTATTCGCGGGGGTAATATGCTTTCAAAAAAAGTGCCTGATAACTTTCTACGGCATACGATGCGGAGTGTCCTTTTGAAAAGGCATAATTGGCAAAGCTTTCAATTTGTGTCCACACACGTTCTACAATATGCAGGGGGTATTTTTTTTCGGCACAATTGGAGAAGAACTTGTTTTTTATTGAATTAAACTCATTACGTTTTTTAAACTTCCACGACATTCCCCGCCTTAAAACATCGGCTTCGTCGAGGGTCAGCCCGGCAAAAAAGTGAGCTACCTTAATTACATCTTCCTGATAAACCATTACGCCATAGGTTTCTTTTAAAAGTTTGTACAGTTCGGGCATTTCTTTTTGAGCGGCCATACGTCTTTTTTCATCTCTGTAACGGAGAATGTATTCGCGCATCATTCCACTTTTTGCAACGCCCGGGCGGATAATAGAACTAGCGGCAACCAGGCGCAGGTAATCGTCGGCTTCAAGCTTGGTTAACAACATGCGCATGGCTGGCGATTCCACGTAAAAACAACCTACGGTAGCACCTTTCATCAATAGTTGTTTTACTTTTTCATCTTCTTTAAATCTTTTAATGTCGTGAATATCAATAGATGCTCCCGAGTTTTCTTTAACAATAGCAATGGTATCCTGAATTTTACTAAGTCCGCGTTGCGCTAAAATGTCGAATTTTGCAAAGCCAATATCTTCTGCTTCAATCATGCTAAAATGTATGGTTGGGAATCCCTTGGGAGGCATAATAGTAGCTGTGTATGCGCTAATGGGTTCTTCTGAAATTATAATTCCACTGGAATGCACACTTAAATGACTGGGGAAATCGTGAATCAATTGACTGTATTGAATCACTAGTTTTTGTATATCATCCAGATTATTAAAATTTGTTACTTTTTGCAGTTTTTCAATTTCGTCATTGGGCAAGCCAAATACTTTGCCCAATTCACGAATCATCGATTTGTACTGAAAAGTAATATATGTTCCAACCAATGCGGTATGTTCCCATCCATAGCGATCAAACAAATAGCGGGTAATAAAATTCCGGTCGCGCGACGAGAAATCAATATCAAAATCGGGAGGGTTTGTTCGTGAGGGATTAATAAAACGCTCAAAATATAAATCAAGCTCAATGGGATCAACATCGGTAATGCGCAGCAAGTAAGCCACTATACTATTGGCGCCACTGCCTCGCCCTACGTAGTAACAACCTTGTCTGCGGGCATATTCAATTAAATCCCAATTGATTAAAAAATAGGAGCAAAAATTCATTTGGCGAATAATTTTCAATTCTTTTTCCATGCGCTCCAATACTTTGGGCGATGGATTTTTGCCATAACGATAGGCTAATCCTGCGCTAGCTTTTTGTTTTAATAATTCAAAATCATTGTCGGCCGAGTGGGTAAAATCCTTTTTGTTTTTGTTCTTATTAAAAGTGAAGGCAATAGAACAATCGCCAATAATTTTTTGAGTATTTTCAATAATCTGCGGAAAATCGCTAAACAAATTAATTATACTTTCCTGTTCAAGCATTATTTCGTTGGCTTGTGCTTCTTCGCTTTTGGGAAGGCGTGAAAGAAGCGTGTTGTTATCTATGGCTCGCAAAAGTCTGTGGACATTAAAATCGCGTTTATGTCTGAATGAAATGGCTTGAAGAATCACTAATTTATCCTGAAAATCTTTTAGCCGGCTAATTCGCATTTTATTTATCTGGTCGGGGCGAATGCCAATGTATTCATTTTCTTTAAGCTGTTCGGGCTTAACATCCCGTAAAGGATATATTACATACGTGTTTGTTAGCTGAGGTGCTATGCTCATGAATTTTTCGCCAGAATGCAGGTGTTTGGTTAAATGCTCGTTTAATTCCTGAAAGCCCTTATTGTTTTTAGCAATGCCAATATATTGTTGTTGTGCTCCATTTCTAAAATCGATACCAATAATTGGTTTAATATTGCTTTTGATACATTGACGAACAAATTCAATACAAGCCGAGGTATTGTTAATATCGGTTAAAGCGAGTGCTTGGTAGTTGTTTTTGATACTTTCCTGAATGAGCTGTTCAATGGAAAGTGTTCCAAACTTATAACTGTAATATGTATGGCAGTTCAATAACATTATATTCTTCGGTGTGCAGGAATGCCAGGTGGTTCTCCATTAAATGGATTGCTCATTTGCCCAATACCCCGGGTGTCCATGGCAGCGGCACGTGTTATGGCATCCTGACCAAAGCGGTTGCGCATGGAATCCATGGCCTGATAAAGTTTTATCATTTCGGCGGTATCTTCGAACAAGCGCATTTGGTAAGTCCCAGATATTAAATGACTATAGCGAACGCCCACTAAACGCACCAAAACTCTTCGGTTATACAGTTGATCAAATAGCTCCATAACCACTTGGATTAGTGTGTGATCTAAAGAGGTATAAGGGATTCGTTTTTGTCGGGTTTTGGTGTCGAAATCGGAATATCGAACGGTTACAGTTACGCAAGCTGTAAGTTTATTTCCATTTCTGAGATAAAAAGCTAATTTTTCGGCCATGGATAGAAGGATGCTTTTTAACTTTTGCACATGAATGGTGTCGTGCTCTAAGGTTAGCGACGAGGATATGGATTTTTGCTCGTTGTAAGGCTTTACTATGCTGTTGTCTATGCCCTGTGCTTTAGTCCAAATGAGTATGCCATTTTTGCCCAGTACTCTTTCCATAAGTTCAACGGGCATTTCTTGTATGGTTTTTACATATTTCACCCCCAGCCCTATGAGCTTACGATTGGTTTGATCGCCAACCATGGGTATTTTTTTTACCAGCAAGGGTGCTAAAAATTCTTTCTCGAATCCTTTGGGTATGTTGATGTGATTATTGGGTTTTATTTCGCTGGTTCCTACTTTCGACACCGTTTTATTTGTAGATAAGCCAAAAGAAATGGGCAATCCGGTTTCTTTTATTATCTTTTTCCGCAGTTCTTGAGCCCATTTGTAGGAGCCAAAGAATTTATCCATACCACTTACATCAATATAAAATTCGTCGATGGACGATTTTTCATACACCGGAGCTTCTTCTTTTATAATATCAGTAATATCGTTTGAGAACTTGCTGTATATGGAACTGTCTCCTCGTATTACAACTGCCTCAGGGCAAAGTTGCTGAGCCATTTTCATGGGCATGGCAGAGTGTATGCCAAAAGTTCTTGCTTCATAACTACATGCTGCAACAACCCCTCTGCCACTGGTACCTCCTACTAGTACGGGTCGATTATTCAGACGCGAGTCTAACAAACGTTCGCACGATACAAAAAATGTATCTAAATCAATATGAATAATCGCTTTGTCCATTATTTATTTTACTATTCCTTTTAATTAATAGAATGTTTACACACTGTTTGTATCACTATTTAGTGATCTATTTTTTATTTGCTAATCTATTATACAAAGGTAAGCATAAAACTAAAAAAATTAGCATAAAACTAAAATAAATAGCATTGTGTAAAATTCATAAATTATGGAGAAGTCCATAAAAGTTTTAATTACCCTTATAGGCAGCTTGATACAAGCTTTGTGACATAATAATATGCAATAAAATTGATTATAATATGCAATTCATTTACCATCTATTGCTCAGTTATGGAAAACATTCCATTTCTTTATACTATTAACATAATAAATTCAATACTTTTTACACATAAAATATTATAAAATATGAAAGACACGCTCAAAAATATTTTTTTCAAAATCTGGTATTGGTACATAAGTACCATTGATAAAAATGCGGAAGTAATATTTATGAATTACGGGTATTCTAATAATAGCCATAAAATTGATTTGAATCCTGAAGATGAAAAAAACCGATATTCTGCTCAGCTTTATAATTTGGTGGCTACAGGGGTTGAAATTAGCGATAAAAACATTTTAGAAATTGGTTGTGGTCGCGGAGGTGGTTTATCATATGTGAATAAGTATTTAAAACCATCTTCAGTAACTGGAGTTGATTTAAATAAAAAGGCCATTGAATTTTGCAAGAAACATTATCCTAAAAACAATGCAATATTTTTGCAAGGCAATGCACAAAAATTGCCTTTTAACGATGCATCTTTTGATGCTGTGCTAAATGTAGAATCATCGCATCGTTATCCACAAATTGAAATGTTTTTAGCTGAAGTGTATCGTGTTTTAAAAGTAGATGGATATTTTTTATTTACTGATTTTAGGAAAAACACGGAAATTGAACGGTTAAAAGAGCAAATTATAGAGGCAAAATTTGAGTTTATTAAAGATGAGAATATTACTCAAAATGTAGTAGAGGCTTTAAAATTAGCTACTCCAGCAAGAAAAGAATTAATAGATAGAATTATCCCAAAATTTTTGAATGAACTGGGAAATAATTTTGCAGCAACCGTAGGTTCTCCAACCTACAATAAATTCTCATCTAGGGAATTTGAGTATGTATTTTATGTTTTAAAAAAATAGATTTCTTAAATTGCATTTCAGAAACATAAAGTATATATTAAAAAATAATATTAGCATGAAATAATATTAGCATGAAAACATTATCAGAATACACATTAATAATTCTTGGTTGGAAAATTAAAGGAGAATTTCCGGATATAAAAAAATCGGTAATTATTTTTGCCCCACATACCAGCTATTGGGATGGTTTTTATGGCAAGCTATATTTACAGCATACAAATATTAATTATAAATTTTTATCGAAAAAGGAGTTTTTTAAGTTTCCTCTAAAGTATTTTTTTAAAGCTTTTGGATCAATTCCAGTATATAAAAACAAGGAATTCATCAACCAAATAGTTGAATTATTTTCTACCTATAAAGAACTTCATATTGTATTGTCACCTGAAGGTCACTTGGCTCGAACCGATCATTGGACCAAAGGATTTTATTACATGGCTAATGGAGCTCAGGTTCCTATTGTTGCGGGTTTTATCGATTACAAGAAAAAAGAAATTGGAATAAAGGGCGTTATTCACCCTGCGGAATGTATTGAGGACACATTCAACAAAGTTGGTAAAATGTATATGCATGTTAATGCAAAATACCCTGAAAAATTTGTGTTGGATAAGCGATATAGCAAGGTTTTGAATTAATTTGATTTGCATACAGTTTTCTTGTTTGATGTTAACATACGTTAAAGTCATGTTAAATTTGCTCTTTCAAATGCTAAAGCTATTTTTTTTCTCGTTTACACTTTGTAATTTTAATTCATCAAAAGTTCAGAATTATGAAGATTTCTTATTTAATATTGTTCGTTTTATCATTTTTTTCAGTAAAGCTGGTTGCTGAAAATTGTAATTTAAATGGAATTGTAAATAATCAGAATAAGAACAACAAATACAATCAAAAATCTATTTCAAATGAATTTGATGCAATTTTATCTGTTAATGATGATCTGTTATCTTTTTTAAAAAGAAATGAATTAGCAGAAACAAAAAAACCTACATTTAAAAGAATTGTAGCTTTTTTTGAATATCAATCAGCTTTTGTTGAATCAGAAAAAATAGATCCTTTGTTATCGGATATTCCACCTCCCTCAGTCGATTAATTTTCCTAATTAATCATACAATTTACATAGACAAAATATAGCAATTGCAATCAATAACATTAGTTGTTGTAACAATTTTAATCATAAAATTAGAATATTATGGAAACTTTAATAATAAAAAACGACGAATTAAAATTTAATCATAAATCATTTAGTGTTGCAAATCAAAATAAAACCATTGATGTTTACGAGAAAATTTGGCATAAAAAAAACAGCCATGGTATTTCATTTAAATTAGTATCCCCGCTGTTTGAAGATGGTAATTTTCATTTTTCAATTAAGGGTGGTAATTTAAAAATATTGTTAACCGAGATAAAAGAAATTAACAGCCCATATTACGTTCATCATTTAAACAGGAATTTGTTTAAACGAACTAGCTATGAGCGTTTACGTTCTTTTAATATTGAATTGCCGCAAGGTGATTTTTATATTGATAAAAGTAACTATATAGCAGAATTGAATATGATAAAACTGGAGGTGAAAGGGCATCTGAATTAGGATGTTTTTTGGCCACCGTACATTTTAGAAGAGATTGTGGAAAAATTTGACTTGACTCGTGAACAAGTCCGTCAAATAAAAGAAAAAGCTATTAGAAAACTAAAACAAACATCTAGGTGTAGAAACTTAAAATCGTATTTAGGATAAAACAAAAAAACCGGAAATTTTCCGGTTTTTTATTCCACACATTATAGATTAAAATTTAGTGGGTTTTTTTATCTTTGCAGCTCAAAATATTAAGTATATGAAAGCTCCATTAATTGCACCGTCGTTACTATCGGCCGATTTTGCTTATTTAGCCCGCGATATTGAAATGATTAATAACAGTGAAGCCGATTGGTTTCATATTGATATTATGGATGGCATGTTTGTACCAAACATATCTTTTGGTTTTCCGGTTTTAAAAGCCATACAAAAACATGCAAAAAAGCCACTCGATGTGCATTTGATGATTGAAAAACCTGATAGATATTTAGAAGATTTTAAAAATGCTGGAGCTGAAATTCTAACAGTTCACTACGAAGCTTGTCCTCATTTGCACAGAACTTTGCAAGCTATAAAAGCATTGGGTATGAAAGCTGGCGTTTCTTTAAATCCGCATACACCAGTAAATGTGTTAGATGACATTATCTCTGATATTGATTTAGTATTGATCATGTCGGTTAATCCTGGTTTTGGAGGACAAAAATTCATTGAACATACTTATGAAAAAGTTAGAAAACTAAAACAACTAATAACATCAAATAAAGCAAAAACCATTATTGAAATTGACGGCGGGGTAACTGTTGAAAATGCCAGTAAATTAGTTGAAGCTGGTGCCAATGTTTTGGTTGCAGGGAGCACTGTTTTTAATTCAGAAAACCCGGTACAAGCCATAATTGATTTAAAGAAATAAAAAATATTTAATTTATAGTTATTCTAAATAGTGGATATTCCCGCAAGTTCGGATTACGTTGCATGTGGATATATACTACTAATTTAACATGTTTACTTGCGACGTTTCGTATAGTTGTACTGATTGAGGCTGTTAAAAAGGATAGTTCAACTTTTGAAAACTTACAATATGAAAGTTAAATTTAAAATGGAACGCACCTGCCAGTAGGTAGGTTTTGGCTGATTTTAACTTCGTTGAGTGCTAAAGCCGTTCACAGATCAAATCAGTGTAAATCAGTTTTTTTTAGCGTTATCCCTGCCTAGCGGCAGGCAGGAGCGTTCTCTTATTTCAACTTAGCAAAGCGATCTCATGAGCGATAGCGAATAATTTGAAAGTGTACAGCTAAAGTTTTTCACTTTTTAGACACCCTCTTTTTTATGCATTTTTACAATTTATGTGCTATTATTAGCCATGAAATACTTATCAAAATTATTCCATTAACGAATTTGAGACTCTTTTTTTCATAGCAATTTTAAAACCTAGCACTGCAATTACATAATATACTACCATTTGCAAGGTTAATGCAGCAAGCTCTGGTTTAATGTCGTGCAAAGATACGCCCATGGTACGTAATCGTAAATAAGAAGGTACCATATATGTGGATGGAAATATTTTAAATATATTATGAATAGCTGGAGGCATAGCGCTTACCGGCCATGATAAACCTGCCACAAATAATATTATTGGAGATAAAAATACCAAAAACATAATGGAATGTTCACGATGCTTAAACAGTAGAGAAACAGTCATTCCCATAAAAATTACTGAGAATAAAAACGGGATAGCCAAAATAAGAACATTAGAAAACATACCTTTTGAAGGAAATGAAAACCAATGGTAAACTAATACGGTAGCAAATATTATATTAAAGAATCCGATAATAAAGTATGCTAGAGATTTTCCCATAATGACAGAAGCAGCATGCTTTTTCAAGTCAATACCAAAAGTTTGGGTTTTATCCCTTTTTCGTTCTCTACCAAGTCCTCCTACAAGTCCAATTCCAATTAAAAGAGTTTGCTGAATAATAATTAACATAATTCCGGGCATAACAAATGAACCATATCCACCCGAAGGATTATACAAATTATAAACAGAGGTTTTAATGGGTTGAATTTGATGCATTGCCTGTTCTTGGCGATTGCCTTTTGCCATCAGCCTTTTCATTTCAATACCTGCCGACAATGTCCCAGTAGCTGTACTTGTGCTTTTAAAAGTTTCTTTATACAATAAAAAATTACTCCCGTCGGCATACATGCTAATGCTAGCTTGAGTTCCTTTGTAAATATCTTTTTCAAAACCTTTGGGTACCTCCAAAACTGCATTAACAGTCCCTTGCCAGAACATCTCTTGTGCATGTAACATATCAGATGCTTTATGGCTAACATGAACCTGAGGTGTTGCGTCAATCATTTTACACCACTGACGACTCATGGTTGTATTGTCATAATCAACAACTACCACAGGTATTTCTGTTAAAACTTCTTTTTTATATGCAATGGAATACACCACAGGATAGAAAATAGCTGCAAACATAAGGATTAACAATGCTCCCGGATCAGTAAAAATAGTTTTTAAACTATCGGTAAACACCATATAAATTACGTTAAACTCAGCTTTAATTTTATTTATCATTTTTTATGTATTTAAAAATAACATCTATTGATTTATGAACGACCCCAATATTTACTATCCGACATTTTTCTTTTCATTCCAAAAAATGAAAACATGGAGACAATTATAAATAACATCAAAATCAAAAAGAATGGAATGGTAGTATGAAAAGGTTGATTACGAACCGTTTGGGCTAAAAATATTTTAATCCAATAAGTATATGGGAAAAACCATGAAAATATTTTTGCTAATAAAGGCATACCTAAAGTAGGAAATGTAACTCCGGCAAAAGTTAATGCCATTAAAGTATAGGCACTTCCTAACGACAATGATAATCGCATATTTGAAGTAACATTTAAAAATAATATGGCCAATAGTTGGTAGGTAATAATTAACAGCAGTTCGGAAAACAATAGCACCGTTAAACTTCCCATTAATGGAGTTCCCAAAATTTTAAAAAGAATTAAGTTCATAACCATGGCATGCATAAAAAACAAGAAAGTATAGGGTAACATTTTTCCCAACAAAGCAATAGTTACACTACCATCGGCAGTATCTAATAACTCTTTGGCCGTTCCATATTTTAACTCAAAACCCAAGGCATAAACCGAAACTAAAAGGGCAAGTATAGTAAGCATCAGAGGCAACAAACCTAAGGTTAAGAAATAAGAATAATTTATAAAAGGATTGAAAAGGATATGAGAATCGATGCGAATGGGTTGTGCACTTTCAACAGCTTGTTTTTCGGTTAAACCCTTTTTTACACTTACATTTACTTTCAATCCTCCTGAAATAGTGGCCAGCGTTTTATATAAACCACTATATAGTAAACCTCCTTTTATCACATTGGTATTGTTAATATATAAGGCTATCTCGGGTGAATTCCCTTTAATGGCATTGCGCTCAAAACTATTGGGTAATACAATAATTGCATCGGTAAAACCTTTTTTCATTTGACTATGGGCATCGCCAATATCAAAACTTTTGCTAACCTTAGCAATGGGTGAAGCATCAACCAATTGGGCTACTTTTCGTGATAGCGCAGAGTTATCATGATCAACAATTGTAACAGATAAATTATGAACCACTCCTTCGGAAAATATTCCCATTATCAAAAACATGGATAATAATGGAGCAACAATAGCAGCAAACAATAACACTTTGCTTTTTGCCAATCGCGTGGTTTCCCTCCGTATAACTTTTACAATCCCTAAATTTAAAATACTTTTCATTGAATCACTTTTATATTTATCCCTACTATTTCAATTTTTTCAGCTCTTGCACATGCTTGCAGTAAGTTTTCTAGTTCAATTTATTTATAAATATTTATAAATAAATCAGTAGTATTTGCCTTACTTTTTTCTTGAAGTTTTTTTGCTTCTAAATTGATCCCAATTAACTAATACGCTCATTCCCGGACGCATTCCTTTAATTGTCGTAGTTGGAACTGCATGTATTTCAAAAGTTTTCATATCAAAATCTCCCGATGTTTTTGTTGCATTCCAAGTGGCATATTCGCCTAAAACATTAATGTAAGTAACCTTAAGTGTGGCTTCAATCATACCCAATCCTGGAATTTTTGCTGTAAATTCACTCCCTTTTTGGATATCTGCCAACAAATCTTCGCGTAAATTAAAAGACACCCACACATCATCTAAATCAACTATGGTAAGCACAGGATATCCTGCTGGAATAAGCTCGCCACGTTCAGCAATAATGTTTGCTATTTCGCCATTTATTGGAGCAAATATTCTAGTTTCGAGTATATAAGCATTTACCTCAGAAACCACACCATTAGCTTGTTGAACCATTGCTAGGCTGGCTGCTTTATCTTCGATACGCGCTCCACTTAGAGCCTTGTCGTACACTGATTTGGCGGCCTTTTCTGTTTCAACGGCAGCTATCATTTGAGTCTCAATCTCATCCTTTTTTTGCTCAGGTACCACACCCTCTTTATAAAGATTTTCAATGCGGGCAAAGGATTTTTTACCGTATTCTGCAGCAGCTTCGGCTTTCTTCCAAACATTAAAAGCTGCTTGAATATCTTCTTTTCGAGCTCCTTTTTCGGCTTTTCGGTTAGTGGCCATGGCGGCATTCTGAACCCCTTCGGCTTGTTGTAATTTTGCTCTCACTTCAGGACTTTCAATGGTGAATAACAGATCACCAGCTTTCACTTCTTGTCCTTTATGAATGGTTAGTGAATCGATACGCCCCACAAGTTTTGAGGCTACTTTAATTTGTGTTGCTTCCACCTCGCCTTGAATTTCAAGAGGAATAGGTTTAGTAAGAATATAAATTGAGTATGCCAAGAAAATGCAAATAGACACGGTTACTAATCCTATAATATAGTTTCTAGTTTTATTCATTGTAAGTTTTTTTAGGGTATGTTACTATTATATTTCGGTATAAATTACTTCTGAACTATTTTGATACTTTCCAAAATCGGACAATATACCCGAATAGAAAAGTAGTTTTGAAAGGGCTACATCGTACTTATAAATAGCCTGAAGCTTATCAATTTTAACTTTTGCCAAGGCCAAATTTGCATCGGCAACTTCTGTAGTGGTAGCCATTCCTTCAGAAAAAGCTTTTTCTCGAATTCTGTAATATTCATTGGCAAAATCAAAAGCTTGCTCTAAATCGTGAAGCTGTTCCAATTGCATATTTAACTCTTGATAATATTTTTGAATGGCCATATTTATATCCAACTCTGTTTGAGCATAATAATCATCCACTTGATTTTCGCGAAGTTTTGCTGCTTTAGCTTTTCGCATGCGCGATGCCCCATCAAAAAGACTCCAATTTACACCTACTCCAACCATATACTCAGGAACATTGGGAGATAAATCCTTGTTGGCTATATCATAAGTACCCATGGCCGCAATTGTTGGAAAATAAGCTGCCTTTTCTGCCTGATAGCCTTGGTGTGCCAATTCTTTTTTATGCTGAACCATTTCAAGCATTTCGTTTTGCTTATTTCCCATTTCTAAGAAATAACTTAAATCGTTAATCTGTGGCAAATAAAATAACTTTGACAGAGGTTGCACATTAATAATAGAATCGCTGGATAAGGTATTTAAAAATGCATCGTTAATAATTTTATTTTCACGTTTCGTTTTTTTGTATTCTCTATCGGCTTCAGAATTATAAACTTTTGCATGCAAATACTCAGCATCAGCAATCATTCCGTACTTTTTTAATTTTTCAGCATCATTTACATGAGCATTCATGGTTTTTTGCACATCTTCTCGAACCACTAAGGCAGCATTTGAAAGCACCAAACCGTAATACCTTTCTACCAATTGACAAAAAAGCTCATCTTGTTTTACCGATTTTTGAGTACGAGCTTCCGCCAATTCAATTTTCGCTGCTTTATTCGCTGCATTTATTTTTCCACCGGTATAAATTGGCATAACAAAATTGGCATTAATTACTCCAAATTGTTTTTTCTGAATGGTGTGATTCCAATCGGTAGCATTTATTTCATCAAGCCCCTCCAATATTTTTCCACGTACAATCTGTGTTGAAATAGCATCAGGTAGAATTGGCATCACACCAGAACTATTTGGATCGGGATTGGGTACGCCAGAAAATGATCCATAATGCCCAAGTGTTTCATAAAGCGGAGTAATAGATTCTTTGATAGGATTCATGTCTAAACTAATATCATCAGACATGACAACATAGTTTGCACTTAATGAAATATTTGGTAGATATAAACCACGAGCGGCTTTTACTTCCTGTTCTTTTTGTAAGATATAATTATCTGCCTGTTTTAGATTATAATTATTGAATTTCATAAATTGTGCTGCCTGTTCAAATGTTAATACCGACAGATTTATTGAGTCTGATTGGGCCATACCACCATATGGGAGCAAAAACAAGGCACCACAAAGCATAATTAAAAATTTGATTTTTAAATTCATTTCAAAAATTTTAGATTATTTGAATTTAGTAAGTTATTTAAATTGGATTTATCGCTTAATTATTCCCATAAATAAAACATTTAATAGTTGATCGAGCCGGGCTTCAAAAGAATGCTCATCAATATTGTTAAATAATGGTAATTCAAGTCCCCGTAGTGCAGTAACAATAGCTATTGCCGCCAAATGCGAATCTTCAACTACAAATTTATTCATTAAAAATCCTTCTTCAAGAATGTCTTCAACCAGATTTATTTCAAGCATTTCGTATTTGGCTCGGGTTTCATCAATAAAATTTAAATGCAACAACATATCATTGGTTACTGCCTTATAAAAATTATTCACCTTTTTATAAACCCGCATTCTGGTTAGCACATAGTTTCTAATTTTATCTATGATCTGATCGGCCTCATTTACAGAATTCATCAATTCAATACGCAATATATCAGCCTCATATTCCACTACGGCTTTAAAAATCTCTTCTTTACTGTTAAAATAGTAATAAATAGAACTTTTGCCTTTCCCAACGGCATTTGCAATATCGTCCATCGTGGTTTTTTTATAACCATAATAGTTAAATACCTGCGATGATTTCTTAATAATGATAACTCTAAATAATTCTTTTATATCAGTCATTTTATTCGACTATTTTATAATTACAGTCCAAAAGTACAGTATTTTTATGGCTTATTTTATTTAAAGTTAAGTTATGTGAAATAAATTAAATGCACATTTCAACTGTATTTGTGCATTTATGCTGATCTCGTTTATTACTAGCATAATCCACTCGACCAAATGCATGCAAACGTTTCTCTAAAACATCTCAAAATAAAATGCTGCTCCGTGTATTTAAAGTTTTATACTGCTTTTCTTGAATTAATTTGATGGTACTTTCGACTGTTTTTATTTTTTCTTCATCAAACTTACTTATAGTAATGTCGAAATGTGATTCAATTAAAAACAAAAAACAAATCCACTCTTGATGATCAAAAAAGATGTTCTTCATCAATAAAGCATCGGGGGATATTTCATCTCTTTGAGCACCTAATTTTCTAAGCGTTTTATATACACCCTTACGTATCTGTTTTTCCATGTTTAATTTAATTTAATATTTACTCCCAGTGCCAAGCTTAAAATATCGGGGTTTAAATACTCTTTGCGCATAATATTGTAATAGACATAAGTGCCTAATGTGCCTATCTCACAATAATATTCTAATTGTTTAACAAAGGTCTTATGATTAATTTTACCTTGAAAAGTTAAACCTGTAAAAATAGCATATGTAATTGCATTGGTTCCATAATATCCTTCAGGATAGTCATCGGGCAAGGTTAAAAAGGAATTTCTTCCTGTTTCAATATTTATTGAGAAGCCTGCAATAGGATAAATTCGTTGCAACTTGCTTATCTTAAAGTTGCGCCCTCTAAAAGTATTTTTTTGAATGACGGTAACAATATCAGCATTGCTAATAAATTTAGGTGCATAACCTAGCATTAACATACTCGTCATTTTTCCACCAAAAGTATTGTAACCAAAACCCGCCGAAACTACGCCCACATTTCCCGCAAATTGAACTTTAAATTGATCGGGAAAAAGTGTGCCTTGTACTAATTCACGACCCAAATTACTAGCTGAAGCAGATATCCTACTTGCTATAATATATAAAATAAGCCCTACAATT
>JAEINW010000124.1 GCA_016342715.1 Salinivirgaceae bacterium
TGTTGCAGAAATCAATAAAAAAAACTGGCAGGGTTTCATCGGAATAACTGGCAGGGTATCATCGGAATATCAACTTGTTACAAGTGATCTTCTGAACTTTGTAAGCCTTGTGCAGATCAAGTAAAATTTCATCGCATACATTTTTTATTTCAAAATGAATAACCATATCTCCCTTTAAATATTTCTTATCAGTATTAACATCCAAGGTAAGGTTGTAATATGTTACATCGTAACTTGAGCGGAAAATATTATTTGACCCAGCCAGATATTCCTTTTCTTTAAATTTTGGAAATTCTCCCTCTTTGGATGCTCTGTAATATTTAACATAGGGTAAGGTATTGCAGCTGCTAAAAACTAATGCCAACAACAAAACAATAACTGGTTTACTATTCATTTTAATAGGGCTTGATCAAAAATTAATAAATTAGAAATGCATAGATAAGACTATTTTATTTTTTTAGCAATCATTAAAAACAAGGGATATTTAATAACTCCGTCATCGAATGCTCGTTCAATTTCATAACAGATGGAATAATGAACCATTTCAAAACCCATACTTGCCAACAATTTGCTTAACTCTTTTTTGTCAAATCCTTTATGACCATCAAAATCGGGAAACTTTGAATGAAAAGTTCCATCTTCTTTAACCAAATCAGCTATACATAAATAAGCACCATTTTTCAAGGAATCATATAACTTCTTTATAATTCCATCTAAATCATGAATGTGATGCAAGGTCATTAAAGTATAAATCACATCGAAAGCCTTGTTTGGCAATTTTGAGCTTGCCTCATCAAGATACAAGGGTTTAAAATGTTGAATGTTGTTTTTTGCAATCTTTTCTTGCAATGCATTGATCATTCCTTCGGAGTTATCGGCTAAGGTTATCGTTTTAAAAAAATCTTTTAACTGGAAACTAAGCAAGCCAGTGCCACAGCCAAACTCTAAAGCATCGAGTTTTCTGTTGGGTTTTATAAACTTATTTATTTCTATAGCAAAAGCTGTGGCTCTTTCTATTTTCTTTGGGTCGTTGTCCCAAGTTACGGCATGATCATCAAAATGTGTATTCATTTTTCTATTAATTGATATGGTTCTAGTTTAAAATGGCGAAGCTTATATTATTTGTTTCACCCCTCTCCCTTCCGAAACAAGTTAGGACCTGATAGTCGGGCTGAGGCTGTCAAAAAAGGTTTGCTCCTATTTAAAAACTCTCAATTTGAAAGTTAAGGAAAAAATAGAACACTGATGACACCGATTATAACTGAATCTGTATAAATCAGTCCTTTCAACTAAAATCATTGCCTGCTGCAGACAGGCGCATTCCACTACTTTCAATTTGAAACTATAAATTTTTTGTTTAGAACTTTTTGAACAGCCTCTGGCAAATATTAAGTTTTTTTTTGCAAATATTTATTTTTTTTGCTAAAATGCTTATTCAAAGTACCTTTCCCTAATAAGGAAAATTCCGAAGGGTAGTAAATTAATAATTTATTGAAATACCTTTATTAAGCTAAGTAATTTGTCTGTGTCAATAGGCTTTGAAATAAAGCTATTACAACCTGCATTCAAGGCCGAAGTCTTGGCTTCGTCCAATATATGAGCTGATACTGCCACTATTAATAAGTCTTTTTTTGATTCTCTTATTTTCATAGTAGCTTCTAATCCATCCATTATGGGCATTTTAATATCCATTAAAACAAAATCTATATCATCATGCTTAGAGCAAATTTCTACTGCCTCTTTACCATTTACTGCTCGCAACACCTTAACTCCTTGATTTTCCAATATTCTTTTAGTCAAGTAAAAATTACCATCTTCATCTTCTGCAATTAAAACTAACTTTCCATTTAAATTATAAGCTTTGCTTTTTACTTGTTCTGAAGAATCACTTAGCTTTGCTTCAATAAACGGAAGTGTAAAATAGAATTGTGACCCCTTTCCCAAAATAGATTCAACCCATATTTTACCATTCATTTTTTCTATCAACCGCCTTACAATAGGCAATCCAAGACCAATTCCCCTTATAGTCTCATGATTTGAGCCCTTGTAAAAACGATCAAATATTTTCATAAAATTTTTTTCTGAAATACCGATTCCGGTATCTTTCACAAAAAACCTAATGTTGTTTTCAAATATCTCGAAACCATATTCAACAGAACCCTCCTCTGTATATTTTATCGCATTTAATATAAGGTTCGATAGAATTTGATTTATCCTGATCTTATCGGTGTACATGAAAATATCAGCCTCATTTTCATGATAATACAATTCAAGATGTTCCTTTTTGTAATCAATTATTAATTGTTTATGGATAATATTTATATCTGCTAAAAGTTTAGTAAGGTTTACCGATTCCATTGTAAAATCAATTATTCCAGCTTCAATTTTTGAAATATCAATAAGGTCATCAATAATTTTAATTAGAATATTAGAGTTGTATTCAACAAAATATTTCATTTTATTAATCGCCTCTTCATCATCGTTTTTCTCAGAAATTAACTTTGAGAACCCAATAATTGCATTCAAAGGTGTACGTATTTCGTGGCTCATATTGGCCAGAAATGCAGTTTTTAAACGATCGCTTTCTTCTGCTTTTTCTTTTAAAATAATGAGTTCTTTATTATTGTTTATTAATAATTCAGAAGTTTCGGTTAATTTTTCATTTTTTGTTCTTATTTCATCTTCTGAAATTATTAGTTCTTTATTCAAGTTTACTACTTTTTGAATATATTTGCTTATTAATGTCCCTAAAATACTCAAAAGAACAACTATTAAAAAAAATACGATCACTAAATATTTCAATTCTAGTTTAGAGGAGTTAAGTAGCTTATCGAATTCCAAAACTACAGTTTTAGTACCATATTCACCATTGCTTTGAAGTTCCTTAATTCGATTATACAAAACTTCTTTACATTGCATGTAATTCTCACTCTCAAGAATTAAGATTGCACTATCATTATTTTTTAAAGCAATTTGCTCTAAAAATTTTTCTTCTAATACCAATAATTGTTTGTTAACACTATCACTCGATAGAAAAATTGGTGATAATTCCTTTAATAGAATATTTGATTGACTTTTGCTAGAGACATCTAAATAAGATTGAACTGCTAAGTTGTATCTGTCAACCCAAGCACTATCATTAGTATATATATAATTTCTTATTGAATTTGTAAGCACTTCATCTAAATAAAGTATTTCATTGGCATTTCTTAGCTGTATTTGCTTTGATTCTAAAGTATGGAGTTTATTAAAAATATTATTAAGCTTTATGCTAACCATAATGCTTATTCCTATAAATAGTAATGAAATAAAGATATAAATCATCACCATGCCTATTTTAATGCTTGATTTTTTTTTCATCATATCTTCGCAAATATTTTCATTTTGTTTCATTCAAAGTTACGTTTTCCTTTTTTAACATCCTTTTTGCATGGCTTTCAAAAAAAAGGATAGAGGTCAGTAGATAAGTTCATATGTACAGACGCAGCAATTATAAGGGCTTATTATATGTACAAATGCTGTCAGGAGCTACGCACGCTGACAGATTTAATCTGACAAAGTACAAAGGTCTTACCAGCGTCTCTCTCACAAAATGAAATTAAGTACTTAACTACTGACCTCTATAAGTTTTTATTTTTAAATTGGCAAGGAGTGCCACGACTGTTCATCTGAGGCTCAGTTTAAATGAAATTTATTTTGCGTATTTGTGATATATCTAAAGTACCTTTTTTTATAAAAACATAATTACTTTAATAAAAAGCTGAAAACAAGTATTATATAAAATATATTAAAATATTTTGTAACGAAATTCTATCTGCTACGTCTATAATTTGAATAAAAAAAACAATACTTTTTCGATTAACCCAATTAATTAGAATGAAACATAATAACATGAAAAGCATACGAATTATAATACTTGGCTTTATTTTCAGTGCCATTTGCGCATTGGCTTTTGGACAAGCTCCTAAAGAATCGGCTATACAAGCTATGAATACGATCGATTATAATTATTTTCAAAAGCATTTAACCTTTTTAGCCAGCGATGAGCTTAAAGGTCGCGACACGGGTTCGGAAGGTTATGCATTGGCTGCTGAATACGTTACTGACGAATTTAAAACAAATGGATTATTACCTTTTGGAGACAATCAAACTTATTACCAACATGTTGGATTTGCAGAACGAATAATTGATAAAAAATCAGTTGTCTTTAAATCATCACTAAATGATAAAACAGTAAAGGCTGTTTATGGCAAAAATATTACCCTTTTATCGAGCCAAAAATATGCTAATGTTAATGATACACAAGAAATAGCTTTTGTTGGATACGGAAATATAATACCCGACGAAAACATTAATGATTATGAGGGTATTGATGTAAAAGGAAAAACAGTAATTATTGCATTAGGGGGGCCAAATGGAATGAAGAATAATGATTTTTTCAATCTTGAAGCGAAGGCAAAAAATGCGCAAAAAAATGGGGCTACTGGTATCATTCTTTTTTATCCGAAAAAAGCCTTGCAAAAAATTATATTTAAAAATATACATGGTTTTATTTCATCTGCAATGTTATCATTAACCGATAGTGCGTTTTCTGGAGCTTCACTTTCCGATGACTTTGATTTCAAAATTGCCGGAATGGCAAAACTAGATTTTTTAGAAGATGTATTTAAATTAAATGGTTTAAAACTAAAAAAAGAACTGAAAAACATTTCAAAAGGAAATAACTCTTCTCAATTACTAAGATCGAAATTTGCATGCAAATTTGATGTTATTTTTAAGCAAAAAGATTGTAAAAATGTGGTCGCCTTATTGCCAGGAACCGACCCAAAATTAAAAAATGAATACGTTGTGGTAAGTGCTCATCTCGATCATGTTGGTGTAGGTAAAACTATAAAAGGAGATTCTATTTATAATGGAATGTGGGATAATGCTACTGGTTCTGCAGCGGTATTGAGTTTATCGAAAGCCATTAAAGAAATGCCAAAAGGAACAAAACGATCTATCATATTCGTTTGCTACACTGGTGAAGAAAAAGGACTCTTGGGTTCAAAATATTTTGCTTCCAAAACAAAAATTAATGATGGTAAAATTGTAGCTAATCTTAATGTAGATATGCTTGCGGCTCTATTTGAAACCACCGATGTAATTCCTCTAGGATATAACCATTCAAATTTATCTGAAGCTGTGGATTATGCTGTTAAGCCTTTGAATTTAGTTGTCGACAATAATCTTCAGGAAGAAAAAGAATATTTTAGCAGGAGCGATCAAATGTCATTTATTCAGCAAGGAGTTCCTGCCTTAAATATTGGAAACGGATATACAGCAAAAAATTCAAAAATAAATGCAAAAAAAGAAGTGGATAAGTGGATGAAAAAATCATACCACTCTCCTTTCGACGATTTAAATCAGGACTATTCCCCTGAAGCTTTTCTAACATTTATGAAGCTTTATTATTTGGCAACCTATTACACTGCAAATGAAATGAATGAAATTAAATGGAACCCTGAAAGTAAGTACTATAAAAAATATGTACTAAAAGAGAAAAAAGTGACTGCACACAAATAGTTTATTTGAAACATATAAGATCTTGATGTGGGTGTTTAAAAAATAAACAATATTTATAATTAAAAAACAGATTAAATAATGCCTGCGCAAGCATGCAAACAGATTAACTTTATTTACTGCCGTTAATAATTACCATTTTTAACCTGCTGACAATGCTATAATTGTGACAGGAAAACCATATCAACTATTTTATCGACCTATCAAAAAAAAAAATCGTATTCGTTGGTTAGCATAGTTTTATTATCTCACTTTTTGTATATTATTGTTAGGCTCAGTTTAACTATTACGAGAAATATATCACCTCTTAATGCAGCTATTTTAATTCATGTAAATTTTATGTTAGTAGTTACATTAAAACCTTTGCAAGCAAATTAATTTCTCATAAACAATGTCCAATAAACATTTTCTCAATACCGTTATCAGCAATACAAATCAACAATCAAATTATTTATACAATTTTAGCGTTATTATGGTAGATTAGTCATAATCTATTGTAAAATACAATATTATTTTTGTACTTTGTTTCGGTTAAAAAAGGTTCAACCAATTTACTACTTAATGACATTATTAAAAAAATCTATAGTAAGGTTTTTTGAGTTTATTAATTACAATAACATAAACTCAAAATTGTCTGTTGAAGAAATTAGACGCATAAATTTGACCAATTATATTGCATTAATCATTATTGCTAACATAATTGGATATAGTATTTTTTGTACAATTGCTGGCTTTAAGCAATTCCTCCCAGCTCTAATATTTCATTTTGTTAGTCTTGTTATTACCAGTTTTATAATTGTTATTAATATAAAAGGGCATCATAAAGCAGCCAAAATATTTTTATGTACTTACACTCCAATTATGATGGCTGGAGTTGCTACTTTTATTTTTGGGAAAGATCCTGGTTTCCAACTTTTCATTCTGGTATCATTATTAATACCAGCTTTCATTTGGTCGTATAACGAAAAAAAATATTTATTTGGCTTTTTGGTGTTAAACTTGTTTTTGTACATTGGAATTGAGTTTTTCCCGCCCATAGTAAATAATCTTGTAAATATCCCCAAAAACTACATCCAGCAATTTAGCAACAGTAATCTTTTAATCAATTTTATTGGAGCAGCAATAGCTATTATTGGGTTTCAAGTTTTATATAACTCATCGGAACGCAAATTGGTAAAACAAGCAAAAGAGTTGCGAATTTCACAAAAAGAACGAAGTAAAATATATTCAATTATTGCTCACGATTTAAAAGGACCTATTGGAACCATCAAAGGTTTATCAGAATTGCTCATTAAGGACTTAGATAAGGAAAATGACAAGCGATTTGATGACATTACAAAAGCCTTATTTAATACATCCAATTCAACGCAAGCGTTACTTGAAAATCTTTTAGATTGGTCAAAAATGAATCAATTGGATATACCTTTAAAACAAGAAAAGATATCCGTAAGGGAATGCTTCTACAAAACTATTAAAATATTAAATTATCAAATTAAAGAAAAAAAACATAAAGTGGAAGTGCATATTAATGATGATCTTAACATAATATGTGACTCTAATTCGCTATGCGTTATTTTCAGAAATTTAATTGCTAATGCCATTAAATTTACTCCAACTTCAGGAACAATATCCATTTCAGGGAAACATGAAAAAGGAATAATCAAATTTAGTATTGCCGATTCGGGAATTGGTATGCCCGATCATATAAAAAATAATTTATTTAACCCATCAAAAAATGTAGTTCAAGCTGGCACAAATAATGAAACTGGAACTGGTTTGGGCTTACTTATCTGTAAAGATTATGTTGACAAAAATGGCGGTCATATTTGGGTTGAAAGCAAGCCAAACCAAGGAAGCACATTCTATTTTACATTAAACGGAATTAATAACATTTAGCCTCTGCAATAAAATACCCTTGCCTAAGCCAAGCTCTTTTAGGATCACATTAACAAGTTGGGAGCTAAAATAAAATCCTCTTGATATTTAATATTAAAGATGGCGATGCATGCAGATAATTTCATAAAAATCAATTTTATGCTTGCATCGCTTGTTGTTAACAACAAACAAATTAAGGCCTTACCCTAAACTATATTATTTATGACTTTCAGCCATATACAAATAATCGTTTGAACTAAATGTACTTTTCTATTTACTAAAATATATTCGTGCTTTAATTTGTGAGCCACTATTGCATTAACATTCAAGACAAAGAACTTGTATTGAGTTATTTGAAAACATAAGCAAGCAGTAATAACAGACACAGGTGTGTGGATTACTGCTCCTGATTTGAGAAAGAAATTGATACTAAAAAATATTTTTTAAAATATTAGTTGCTAACATCAACTAATTGTTGTTATATTTGCGCCGTTTTAAAAAATAAAAAATGGAAAAACATAATTTATCAATGCAGAAATTAAGAAGAATGATGCATGAGGTATATCGGGTTTTTAAAAAAAGCATAGAAGAACAACAACACGAAGGAATAAAAATTTCTCCTGAACAATTCGGGCTACTCCATGCTATTAGTACGAAGGACGAAGAAGTTATACAAAAAGATATGGCAGAAATGATGGGGAAAAACAAATCTGCCATATTGAGGTTAATTGATTCGTTGGAAGAAAAGGAATTGGTTAGAAGAGTTGCTGACGTGAAAGACAGAAGAAAGAATTACCTGATGGTTACAAAAGTTGGGTATAAAGTGCTCGATCAATATATGAGAGTTGTACATGAATTGATGGAAGAAATGCAGCAGGGACTTACTCAGAATGATATAGATACCTTTCATAAAGTTGTGAATCATATTAAATGTAAGGCAGAAAAACTTTAATTTTTTGCCATATTAATTGATCAAGTCAACTATTGACGTATGAACCTTTTTTGAAAATTATTCAGTAAAAATAAAATATAAAAGAAACTCAAATAAACAAACCAGATGAGAATTCTATTAAATATTTTCATTCAAAAAAAATAAATTAGTTACAATGAAAAATCTTTTTAAAACAATTTTAATAGGTATCTACTGCCTGAGTGTTTTATCAGTGCAAGCACAGGAGTCAATGGTTTTATCTCTGGATAGTGCAATAAATTACGCCACCATTCACAATAAAACATTGATGAATTCAAAATTTGCAATTGACAAATCAAGTCAGAAAATAAAAGAGACCATTTCGCAGGGTTTGCCACAAATTAATGCGTCAATTGATTATTCAAACTTTTTAGGAGCGGAAGCAAGCTTGCAGTTAAATCCTGCGGCACCTCCTGCTGTAATTGAATTTAGTCCAACAAGTAACTTTAAACTAAGTGCCAGTCAGTTAATTTTTAGTGGAGGTTATTATGTGGGAATACAACTTTCGAAACTTGCAAAAACAATAACAGAACAAAGCTATCAGAAGGATGAGCTGAATGTTAAAGAACAAACAACGCAGTCATACTATATGGTTTTGGCAAGTGAAAGAATATTAAATACACTAAAAGAGAACAAGACAAATGTGCAAGTGATTTATGAAAAAACAAAGAATCTTGCTAATGCAGGCATGATAGAACAGACCGATGCAAAGAAACTTTCTATCATGGTAAATTCAATTGATAATGCTATAAAATCCAGCGAAAGACAGGTTGAAATGGCATATAATTTATTACGCTTACAGTTAGGCTTAGAAACAGATCAGCTAATTAAATTATCTTCAGGTTTAGATGATATTGTTCAGCAATATATCAATCAATTAGCTTCAATTGAAGTCTTTAATATTCAAAATAATATTGATTTTAAGTTGCTTACAATTCAGGGAGACATTGCAAAAAAAAGCATACAACTAACAAAAGCAAGCAATTTGCCTTCGCTGGTGGCTTTTTATTCCTATACTGAAAAAATTAAGAAACCTGCTTTTGATATGACCCCAAAGAACGTACTTGGATTGACATTAAATATTCCAATTTTTTCAGGAGGACAAAGATATTCACAATTAAATCAGGCAAAAATTGATTACAATATTAGTGAAAACTCAAAAGAATTATTATCCGATCAACTGTCGATACAGGAAAAACAATTAAGGTATAATTATAATAACTTTCTTGAACAATATCTGAATCAAAAAACCAATGTAGACGTTGCGAAAGAGGTACTTGATAAAATGGATTTAAAATACCAACAGGGAGTGGTTTCAATCCTTGAACTTACGAGTGCTAATAACGATTATCTTTCGGCAGAATCGAATTACACCAATATATTGCTTCAATTATTAAATGCTGAATTAGCATTGCGAAAAATAAACAGTAACCTTTAAAAAATAGAATAATGAACAAAATAAAATATTTGACTTTGTTGTTTGTGGCAGGAATCCTGATTATGGGAACATCTTGCACTTCAAAAAATGAAAAAAATGAAGATACAATACAATCTGGCACAACCCAAGCTGTACTGGTAAAAACTATGGTGGTTAAGCAAGAACCTATTACTCGTACTATTGATTATACGGCTACTTTAGTCCCTTTTGAAGAGGTACATCTGGCTCCTTCAACGCCAGGAAGAATAGAAAAAATAGATGTTGAAATTAGTGATAATGTTAGTAAAGGGCAGGTTGTAGCTGTTATGGATAGAACGAACCTCGAACAAGCTCGAATTAATTTAATGAAACTTGAAACTGATTTTAACAGGATGGATACTTTGAAAAAAACTGAAAGTATTTCCGACCAACAATACGATCAGATAAAGTCGGCTTACGATATTGCAAAAACAAGTTATGAGTTTCTTCTGGAAAATACACAGTTAAAAGCTCCGTTTAATGGTGTGATCTCAGGTAAATATTTTGAAGATGGAGAGATTTATTCAGGTGCACCTAATGCTTTAATTGGTAAAGCAGCAATTGTATCCATCGTTCAAATAAATCAACTTAAAGTGCTTTTGGGTATTTCTGCAAGCTATTACCCCTTAATTACAAAAGGAATGCAAGCTGATGTAAATTCAGAAATTTATCCCGACCTAACATTTAAAGGAGAAGTTTTCAGGATTTATCCAACCATTGATAATGCCACCAAAACGTTTACGGTTGAAGTGAAAATTCAAAACGATAACTTGAAATTACGTCCTGGAATGTTTTCTAAAATTAAGCTTGACCTTGGGAAAGGGAAAGCGATTATGGTTCCGACCATTGCACTTATTAAGCAAACCGGAACGAACGACATGTATATATTTCTGAATAAAAATAATATAGCGTTAAAACAGCAAATCAAAACAGGTCGTACCATCGACGATAAAACTGAAATTTTGGAAGGAATTAACGAAGGTGATGAAATAATTGTGGTTGGACAAAATAAGCTTGAAAATAAAATGGCTATAACGATTGTAAAATAGTTATTATACATTAAATGAATTAAAATACAAATTATGAGTATATATAGCACCGCAGTAAAAAAGCCGGTAAGTACTATTATGATTTTTATCGGTGTGGTCATATTTGGGATATATTCCTATCTACAGTTGCCTGTAGATTATTTTCCGAAAATGGATCCTCCAATTATTTCTGTTTTTACATTTTACCAGGGAGCTAATGCCGAAGATGTTGAACAGAACATTACCAGAAAACTCGAAGATGGATTTGGATCATTGAGTAATCTTAAAAAAATATCTTCTTCATCAAAAGATAACACTTCAGTAGTTACTTTAGAGTTTGAATGGGGTACAAATTTAGATGAAGCAACCAACGAAATTAGAAATGCTGTTGGTTTGGCAGAACGTAACTTACCTGACGACGTGCAAAGTCCCACCATTTTTAAAATGAGTACCAGCATGATTCCGGTTATTATGTTTTCAGTCACTTCCGATGAAAGCTATGAGGGCATCAAAGACATTTTAGATAATAAACTTATTCAACCTCTTAATCGCATTGAAGGCGTTGGGAATATCATCCAAATTGGATCGCCTGTACGAGCCATCATGGTGGATGTAGATCCTCGAAAATTAGATGCTTATAATTTAACAGTTGAGCAAATTGGCGGAGTGTTGGCCGCGAATAACCTTAATTTACCTTCGGGAAGCCTTGAAATGGGGAAGTCAGATTTACCGCTTCGCCTGCAAGGGGAATTTGAAAGCAGTAATGTGGTTAAAAATATTGTTCTTAGCAATGTCAATGGAAAAACAGTATATCTGAGAGATATTGCAACAGTGCGTGATGGCTTAAAAGATATAAAATCGTATGAGCGGGCAAATGGGGGAAAAAATGTTCGTTTAATGATTCAAAAACAATCAGATGCCAATACGGTTACTGTGGCTAATAAAATAAAAGAGAAACTTGAAAAAATTAAGCTAACACTTCCTCCCGATGTAAAGGTTGATGTTCTTATGGACTCATCATTAAATACAATTGATGCGATAGATAACCTGACTGAAACCATAATGTACGCTTTACTTTTTGTAGTTGTTATTGTTTTATTTTTTATGGGACGTTGGAGGGCAACTATTATTGTGTCTATTTCTATTCCAATCTCTCTGATTGTTGGATTTATATATATGTATTTATCTGGCGACACCATTAATATTATTACACTTTCGTCGCTTTCAATAGCAATAGGTATGGTGGTTGATGATTCCATTGTGGTACTCGAAAATATTACTAAAAAAATGGAGCGTGGTGGCTTTGCCCGCGAATCGGCTATTTATGGTACAAATGAAGTAAGTTTGGCAGTAATAGCTTCAACGCTGACTATTGTTGCTGTTTTTCTTCCTTTAACTATGCTGGGGGGTATGACAGGGATTCTTTTTAAACCTCTTGGATGGGTTGTAACGATCTCTATTTTAACTTCAGTAATTGTTTCATTAACACTTGTTCCCATGTTGTCGTCAAAAATATTGAGGACAGCCGAACCAAGTAAAGAAAGTATTGGAGGTAAACTTTATTGGTTTTCGCAGAGTTTACTTGAAAAAATGGACAATGCCTATGAAAAGATATTAATATGGGCTGTGGGGCATCGTTGGACAGTAATTGTAATTTCGACTGCTGTGTTTATTTCTTCACTTTTTCTAACGAAACTAATTGGTTCTGAATTTATGCCGGCTTCTGATAACGACCGGATATCGGCACAAGTTAAACTAGCACAAGGTGTAAAACTCGATGAAACGGTTAAAACCGCTCAGTATTTAGATTCTGTATTTATGAGCAAATATCCCGAAGTTGAAGTTATATCAACAAGTGCGGGTGTGGGTGATGAAAATAGCCTGGCATCAATTTTTACCGAAACAGGCAATTATATAGTTAATTACGCCTTTAAAATGAAGCCCGGAAAAGATCGAGAGAAAGATATTTTTCAGATTGGCGAAGAGATGCGAAAAGATATTGAAAAATTGCCTGAAGTAGAAAAATATTACGTCGATCCCGGAAGCGCCAGAATGTCTAAAATGATGGGCGGCGGCGGAGGAAGTAATCTGGAAGTTAAAGTGTATGGAAATGGCTTTGATGAAACCAATATTGTATCAGAAAAAATATTTAATGCATTAAAAGATATTAAAGGAACAAAGGATATCTTAATTAGCCGTGACAAAGAAAAAGCAGAATTGCAATTGGTTTTGGATCAGGAGAAAATGACATCTTTCGGCTTAAATACAGCAACGGTTGCCAGTGTCATTCGAAATCGTATTACAGGACTTACTGCTACAAAATATAAAGAAGACGGAAATGAGTATGATCTGATTGTACGTTACGATGAAAAATTTCGACATTCAACTGAAGATATTGCTAACATTTCCATTAGAACTCCGCAAGGCAAATTTATTAAGTTAAGCGAAATAACTCATTTAAAGCGCTTTTACTCTCCGCCAAATATCGAAAGACAGAATAAAGTTAGGGTTGTAACCGTTTCATCTGCAATATCAGGTTCCGATTTAGGTACAGTTAAAGCAGCTCTCGAAAAAGAAATTGTAAAAATGGATATGCCAAAAGATGTTACTGTTGAATTTGGTGGTAGTGTTGAAGATATGCAGGATTCATTCAAAAGCTTATTCATGTTAATGATTTTAATTATCATCCTGGTTTATATTGTAATGGCCTCGCAATTTGAATCCTTATCTGAGCCTTTCATTATCATGTTTTCAATTCCGTTTGCTTTTACCGGTGTATTTGTTGCTCTATACTTTTTCAATACAACAATTAATGTTATTTCTATGATAGGTGCTATTATGTTAATTGGTATTGTTGTAAAAAATGGAATTGTTTTAGTTGACTATACCAATTTATTGGTTGATAAGGGATATTCGCTAAAACAGGCTGTTGTTGCGGGTGGTCGTTCACGTTTAAGACCGGTACTAATGACATCATTAACTACCATTTTAGCTATGTTACCCATGATTGTATTAACAGGAAGTGGCTCCGAAATGTGGAGACCTATGGGTGTGGCTGTATTTGGAGGTTTAACATTTTCAACGGTAGTAACTTTGGTTTTAATTCCAACCATTTATACCATTTTTGGTGTAAGTAAAATTAAAAAAACACGCAAAGGATTTTCAAAAATTTCAACTAATTAAAATCATAAAAGATGAAAGCAGTATTTATATCATATAATCAATCGCTTACCGAAAAAGTACAGGAGATATTGGACAAATCTGCAATACGCGGTTATACGCAGTGGATCGATATAAAAGGAAGAGGATCGATAAAAGGCGAACCGCACGAAGGAACGCATACCTGGCCCGAATTAAATAATGCTCATTTAACAATGGTGGATGACGAGAAAGTGCCTGCTTTATTAAAAAAACTTCATTCATTGAATGAAAAAGTCGATGAGCAGGGCTTAAGAGCCTTTGTTTGGAATATTGAAAGCACAATTTAGTATTCAAATAATAGTGTTTATGTAACTGCGGGTGACTCAATATTTAAAGATATGAAACAACAAAAAGTTTTATTTTGTGATTTTTAATATAGTCACCCGCTGACTAATTAAAAAAAATGCCGACTTTGCAGACAGACTCTAACTAAACATAGCAAAAAAGAACTAATCACAAGCAAAAAAGTTTCGCTTGTGATTAGTTTTATAATATACCTACCTGAAGGTCAATTTCTGGCATTCGGAGCAAAATATTAAATTAGCAGCTTAAAAATAAGAGCTATACTAAAAACAATTACCTATAAATTAGAGAACCATATCAATTTTAGTTATTCCTGTTTTTGACCGAATAGTTTTCCGAGCTTAGCTTCGTAATCTATTCGTGGAGGGAAGTGTAATCAATTTATTGCGTAAGCTTGGATTTAAAAGTTATAGCAATGGTGTGTTAAAAACTTTAACAGATCAATTAAATACTCACATAAAGAAGATTTCAGAGCAACTTGGCATCCAAATACATTAGTAGAATAATACAGAAAAAATGAAATACAATTCCAAGCTTGATTACGTAAAGGATGTTTACCGAAAAGAGATAAACAAAGTACAAAAAACAGACAAGGTTATCTGTATATAAAATCAATAGAGAATACACAAACCTTTGCTAATAAAGATATTACGACTAAAAAAAGGATAGAGGCTGTATGTTAACTACTTAGTTTCATTTCGTGAGAGAGACGCTAACAAAACCTTCGGACGTTGTCAGGTCAAATCTGTCAGCGTGCGTAGTTCCTGACAGCATT
>JAEINW010000125.1 GCA_016342715.1 Salinivirgaceae bacterium
ACTTTGCATCGTTTTTATTGCAAAGATAATAATTAAATTAATATTATGAGAATGTTATTTATTGACAATGCCTAAGTCAATTTTGTGGTGCTATTCATTTTTGTTTTTAATTCCAATTTTAAAACACCATTCTGGTTATTTAGCAAAGGACTATAATTTTGAAGAAGATAAAATAAATTCGATTCATAAATTATTTGATGTTTTAGGATTTGAATTGCCGATAGAATTTCCAAAGGTGTTCATTAAAAATGAAGAACGATTATGGGAGCATTTTAATGATTTTATAAGGAATAAAAATTTTAATTTCTTCCCACTTTTCGCATTACTAAAGCTAAATTATTCTCTGCTCACAGCATCCGATTATTATGCTACTTCAGACTATATGAGTGATTTGAAATTCAATACAGAAGAAGATTTTGGATTAATTACTGATAAATTAAGAAAGCGGATATTCAATTATTTCGATGATAACAAAAAAGCTAAGTATAATGGAGCATTAATGCGTGATCCTAATCAATACTTATCAAAAAGCACTAATGAGTATAGAGAAAAAAGTAATGAGAATCTTAATTTTTTAAGACAAAAGTTGGGCGCTGAAGTTATAATCAATATTGAAAAGCATAAAGAACAAAGAGTGTTTTACATTGAAGCACCAACAGGTGGTGGTAAAACTAACATGTCGATGATTGCCGTTCGGAAATTATTAGAGTTGAATTGTGAAATAAACAAAGTGTTCTATGTTTTTCCTTTTACTACGCTAATTACTCAAACAGCAAAAGCGATAAAAGAAACATTGGGTTTAAACGATCACGAAATTGCACAAGTGCATTCAAAAGCAGGTTTTCAGGCTAAAAAATATGATAATGAAAATGATGCAAAATACGGCCATGAAAAGCGCAATCAAATTGATAACCTGTTTGTAAATTATCCTTTTACCCTGTTAACACACATAAAGTTTTTCGATATTTTAAAATCTAATAAAAAAGACACAAATTATCTTTTACATCGTTTAGCTAATTCTGTGGTTATTGTTGACGAGTTGCAATCGTACAGTCCAGAACATTGGGATAAAATAAAATATTACATCTCACAATATGCTGAATTGTTTAATATTCGATTTATTATTATGTCAGCTACATTGCCTAAGATTGATGAAATAGAATTGTCTGCTTATAAGTCTGAAAAATTTGTTGCATTAATACCAAATGCCAAAGAATATCTTCAAAATCCAAACTTTTCAGAAAGAGTAGCCATTAAAACGGATTTATTAAATAGAGATGAAATTGACTTGAAAGAGTTGGCTAATATCCTTTTTGATAAATCGGAAGAATTTGCAAATAACAGAAACGATAAATATAAAAATAGCATATATACTATTATAGAATTCATATTTAAGAAATCGGCCAGTGAGTTTTATGATATAACTCAAAAGCAAAATACATTTTTTGATGAAATATTTGTTTTGTCAGGTACTATTATAGAGCCACGCAGGAAATATATTATAGAATTTTTAAAAGATGAGACTAACCGAAAAAAGAAAATTTTATTAATAACTACTCAGGTGGTGGAAGCTGGAGTTGATATTGATATGGATTTGGGGTTTAAAAACCAATCGTTAATTGATAGTGATGAACAGCTAGCAGGCCGTATTAATAGAAATGTGAATAAACAAAATTGTGAACTTTGGCTTTTTAAACATGATAATCCAAAATCAATATATGGTAAAGATTTACGTTATGAAGTAACCAATAAATTTGAACCATCATATATTGAGGAAATTCTCACCAAAAAAGATTTTGGAAAACTTTATGATAAAGTTTTTAAAGAAATTGAAAAATTGAATAACTCGGCCTACAAAACAAACTTGTCAGATTATCTATTAAATTTTAATAATTTGAATTTCAGAAGCATTAATGAGGAGTTTAAGCTAATAGATAGCGAAAATGCATCTGTTTTTGTTCCTGTCGATATTGCTATTGAATGCTACAAGGGCGAGCGTAATTTTTCTGAAACGGAGCTGACTCTTATAAATAGGCATGCTTGCTTTAGCGATGAATCCAAGCTGATAATTTCAGGTGAAAAATTGTGGGATTTGTACGTTAGTTTAATTCAGAATAATAGCATGGACTTTTCTGTACAGAAGCATCAACTACTAATTCTTAATGGCATTATGTCGAAATTTGTTTTTTCGGTTTTTATAAGAAAGAAAGATGATTTAAAGCCTTTTTTAGATTATAATGAACAGAATTCCGATTATCAATTTTATCAGTATTTTAAATTACTAAAGTCAGAAATTGGAGATAGTAAAGTTTATAGTATACAGAGCGGTATTAATGAAAATATATTTAAAGAATCAAGTGAATTTATTTAATAATTTGACAGCTTTTTAAAACCTGTCAGGTTTGAATTAAAAAATCGTTTAAATAAAACAGCATGTCCAGTTCACAAATTCCTTTAGAACCCAATCAGTTTTACCACATTTATAATCGTGGTATAAATAGCTGTAATCTTTTTAATGAGCCAGCGAATTACGAATACTTTTTAGGCTTGTACCAAAAATATATAAATCCTATTGCTGAAACTTACGCATGGGTGCTTATGCCCAATCATTTTCATTTGTTGGTGCAGATTTTAAACCCGTCAGGTTTTAAAAACCTGACGGGTTTAAAAAAACCACCCCATCAACATTTTTCAAACTTGTTTAACGCATATAGCAAGGCCTTTAACAAACGCTACAATCGTCATGGTTCGTTGTTTGAACGTCCATTTAAACGGAAATTAATTGATAACCGTAAATATTTACAATCAGTATTATTATATATCCATAACAATCCGGTTCACCCCGTCAAATATTTTTAAATTTATTATATGGAACGATTCTATTATGTGTATTTATTAAAAAGCTTAAAAGATGGGAAGCACTATACTGCTTATACTAAAAATTTAAAAATAAGATTTAATGAACATGCTAATGGTAAAGTAGCGTCTACAAAAAGTAGAAGACCTTTAGTTTTAATTTATTTTGAAGGATGCTTGAATCAACAAGATGCTACCTATCGTGAAAAATATCTAAAAACTCATTATGGTAAAATGTATCTTAAAAATAGATTAAAACATTGGAATGATGAGGAATAAATCTTATTTGACAGGGGTAAATCATGGGTTTTGTGATCATCCCTTGGAATATGGTTGGAGCAGTTATTTGAGCTTAATTAGCAATAAACCTACAAAACTAAAAAGAGCAGGAGTAAAGCAATGGTTTATTAACGATGTCGATTTTATGAAACAACATAATAAACCTTTAGATGTTGAAAAAATGAATAAATGGCTTGAGTTATAATACGTATTAAATATTAATCCATAGCATTATGCATATAACAGGAACCCATTTTAATTACTACCACATTTGCCACCGAAAGCTTTGGTTGTTTGCCAATAGCATACAAATGGAGCATACCAGCGATTTGGTTTTTGAGGGGAAATTGATTCATGAAAACAGCTATCCACAGCGCAGTTCAAAATATGAGGAGGTGCAGATTGGGGGCATTAAGGTTGACTATTACGATGCTAAAAACAAGGTAATACACGAGCTAAAAAAGTCGGATAAAAAAGAAGAAGCTCATGTTTGGCAGTTGAAGTATTATATGTATGTGTTTAAGCAAAATGGGATTGATGCCGTTTCGGGCATTTTGGAGTATCCTAAATTGAGAAAAACAGAAGAGGTGTACTTGAGTGATATTGATAGAGAACAGATTAAAGATGTATTGAAACGTATCCATATGATTATTCATTCCGAAATATGTCCCGATAAAATTAAAATATCAAAGTGCCGTAACTGTTCGTATTTCGATTTCTGTTATGCTAATGAAAACAGTGATTTATGAAAAAAACCTACTATCTTTTCAATCCGGGTCGTTTATCGCGAAAGGATAACACCCTTAAATTCACACCGGTTGATGAAGCTGGTAGGGATCTAAAGCCTCGTTATTTGCCAGTAGAGCAAGTTGACTCTTTTTATGTGTTTGGTTCACTTGATGCCAATTCTGCAGTATATAATTTTTTAGGTAAAAATGATGTTGCAGTGCATTTTTACGATTATTATGAGAACTATACGGGCTCATTCTCGCCAAGAAATAAATTGCTGTCAGGAAAAATGATTATTGCACAAACAAAAGCTTTTTTAAACAAAAAAGATCGGCAAGCCATTGCTATAAAATTTATAGAAGGTGCAGCATACAATATGATAAAGAATTTGAAGTACTATGATAATAGAGGTAAAGATATGTCGCCTTTTATTGAGGAAATTACAAAGCTTCAGCAAAAAATTCCTGAATGCACCGACATAGCTACCTTAATGGGAATTGAAGGGAATATTCGTAAGTGGTATTACGATGCTTTTAATTTAATTATTAACGATCATGAAATGGGTGGGCGCACAAAACAGCCTCCATTAAACATTGTAAATAGTCTGATTTCGTTCGGGAATATGCTTTGTTATTCAGAGTGTCTGCGTTCTATACAACAAACCCAGCTCGACCCCACCATTAGTTTTTTACACGAACCAGGCGAGCGTAGGTATAGTTTATCGTTGGATATTTCAGAGGTATTCAAACCTTTATTGGTTGACCGTGTTATTTTTAAAGTGCTTAATAAAAAAGAATTGCAAGAGAACGATTTTGAACAGAAACTAAATCGCGTAGTATTAAAAGAGAAAGGCAAAATAAAGTTTTTAAAAGCCTATGAAGCAAGGTTGCAGGAAACTATTAAGCATCGCAGTTTGAATAGAGATGTAAGCTACAAACATTTAATGAAACTTGAATGTTATAAATTACAAAAGCATCTTTTAAATATAGAAGAGTATAAAGCATTTAAAATGTACTGGTAGACCATGTATGTAATATTAGTTTATGATATGGGAGAAAAGCGGGTAGGCAAGATGCTAAAACTATGCCGCAGGTATTTAAATTGGATACAAAATTCGGTATTCGAAGGTGAAATTACAGAGGTTAAATTGAAAGAACTTAAAATTCGTTCAAAGGAAATTATGGAAGAAGAAAGCGATAGCATAATAATATTTAAAAGTAGAAATGAAAAATGGCTGGAAAAAGAGGTGGTTGGCCAAGAGCGCTCAACACTGGATAATTTTTTATAGTTTAAAAGTTGTCGAAGCTGTAATAATTGATTTAATTAAATAGTAATTGTCAATAAAAACTAGCTATTAGGTTCTTTGACATCTTGAAAATTAGGTATTTAAGTATTCTTGTCGTAAGAGGGTGCTTTTAATACAATTGTACATCGACAAGTTTAACCAATAAAAAAGCTATATTTGAAATAATTAAGTTGTTTATAATCAATTATTTTTTTTGACTTGTCGAACGGCTTTTAATCGCACCATATTGGAATTGAAATTCGTACTGCTTGCGTATAAAGTAACGAAACAAATCAACTTTTAATCGCACCATATTGGAATTGAAATTTCCGAAGTCAATAACTGAACCTTGTCTATGCGGCTCTTTTAATCGCACCATATTGGAATTGAAATTTGTTTTAATTTAGATGGGAAATTTACCCATATAGACTTTTAATCGCACCATATTGGAATTGAAATGACAACTAACACGGTGTAAAACCGCATTAAAACGACCTTTTAATCGCACCATATTGGAATTGAAATATGTAAAAAAGTTAGAGAATCAAGATTTTATTTTCCCTTTTAATCGCACCATATTGGAATTGAAATGCGTACAAGAGGAATATAAGCAATTGCACACGCAGCTTTTAATCGCACCATATTGGAATTGAAATTAAAAAAAAATATAAGGAGATCTGGAATAAAACAAACTTTTAATCGCACCATATTGGAATTGAAATTTTGCATACGCAACTTGTTTTGTTTCTTGCCTAACCCTTTTAATCGCACCATATTGGAATTGAAATTATGAGCGTTCAGTAATTCTTTTAAACTCTTTAAAACTTTTAATCGCACCATATTGGAATTGAAATTACTTCAAACTCATTTGATCTTATAACAAAACAGCTCTTTTAATCGCACCATATTGGAATTGAAATTGAGTTACAAAGGTAGACAAGAACAAATTTATTCAGGCTTTTAATCGCACCATATTGGAATTGAAATTCTGGATGGGCTGTGGTAGTTTGTGCTGCAACTGCCTTTTAATCGCACCATATTGGAATTGAAATTCAAGAATTAGTCTATATGTTGAATCTGATTACACTCTTTTAATCGCACCATATTGGAATTGAAATTAGGATGAAGTTTTAAAAAGCGTTAAAAGTTCCGCCCTTTTAATCGCACCATATTGGAATTGAAATGAGGTTACTGAACTTGACAGGATAGAAGAGAATGGACTTTTAATCGCACCATATTGGAATTGAAATGATGATGAACGCTTGAGTGCGTTGGGTTTTAAATAACTTTTAATCGCACCATATTGGAATTGAAATTCAAGATACTTAGGATAGATTACCTTATTCTTTAATCTTTTAATCGCACCATATTGGAATTGAAATACTGTATCAATATATTCATCGTATATTTTTGAAAATCTTTTAATCGCACCATATTGGAATTGAAATTAACTAAAGACTTGCCGGACTTTGGGGAAAACAGAGCTTTTAATCGCACCATATTGGAATTGAAATGTTACATTTGTATTGTTTCCGCAATTCGGGAATTGGCTTTTAATCGCACCATATTGGAATTGAAATAAGGTTATGACTTTCATCATTCAACAATAAAGAAATCTTTTAATCGCACCATATTGGAATTGAAATCTCGTTTTTATATTATGTTGTACACAGGGCTTTCTTCTTTTAATCGCACCATATTGGAATTGAAATGCCAAAAAAACGGGTATGCTGAATTAGCATGGGACTTTTAATCGCACCATATTGGAATTGAAATTACTTCAATGCTATCTCCATTTTTAAAACTGTCAATCTTTTAATCGCACCATATTGGAATTGAAATTCAATAAACCCAGATTCTAACTTTTTAAAATATACCCTTTTAATCGCACCATATTGGAATTGAAATACAAAAGCGGATTTAGAACATAAATTTAATGAAGCCCTTTTAATCGCACCATATTGGAATTGAAATATGTTATTGAAAATACCTTATGTGGGAAAGCTGTTCCTTTTAATCGCACCATATTGGAATTGAAATTTGTTGTTTTTCCAGTTCCATTTTCGCCAAAAAGAGCTTTTAATCGCACCATATTGGAATTGAAATATTACTACAACCGATAAAAAACCATTCTAATGGAAACTTTTAATCGCACCATATTGGAATTGAAATTAAAGTAGCGAACAAATACGCCTTTAAATTATGTAGCTTTTAATCGCACCATATTGGAATTGAAATGCAGAACCTAATATCTGAGAATCAATTTCATCGTTTCTTTTAATCGCACCATATTGGAATTGAAATGGAATGATAGGAATACGTATCCTGACACAGATGGTACTTTTAATCGCACCATATTGGAATTGAAATTTTATTGTAGGAATCGCAGCTGCTCAGGCGGCAATCTTTTAATCGCACCATATTGGAATTGAAATCTCCCTGCGATGTGCTCAATCCACTTGTCGAGCTAACTGTAATAACCTGAATTCGACATAAGAAGTTTTAATAAAGCACTAATAATTAATCGTTTATATGATTTGCAAATCGAGTAGCAAGCCTGCCTGGCGGTAGGTAGGTAGGTAGGTAGGTAGGTAATCAAACCTAAGTAGCAAGTATTAAGACACAAGAACGGCGAAGCCCTCACGTAAGTAATCAAGTAATAATATATTACTCAATACTTTTTAGTCATTACTCTTTACTTGCTACTTTATACTAGTTACTTGATACAATCTGACATATTTCAAAAAACATTGAATCCAAATGTTTGTAGTAAATTTTATTTCGAACTGAGGCTAATAATAAGATCACCATAAGTGTGAATCATGTAACTAAATAAAATAGTTATGTAACACTTAATGAATTAATTGTGAGTACCTTTGATTGTATTCATTAATACATATATTTTGAAGCTATTTATCAAGTACATGGTAAGCAATCGCTGTAAACTTGCTGTGAAAGAGGAATTGAAAAAACTCCAAGTTCACTTCATTGTTGTTGCTTTAGGTGAGGTTGAAATCATGGAAGATATTAGCTCAGAGCAGCGCGAGCAGCTAAAAAATGGATTATTAGCTTCGGGGCTCGAACTGATTGACGATACCAAAGCTGTATTAATTGAAAAGATAAAAGCAGTTATTATTCAAATGGTTCATCATTCTGATGAAATAATAAAAAGCAACTTTTCTGATTTTTTAAGTGAAAAACTTGATTATGACTATACCTATCTAGCAAATTTATTTTCTGAAGTTCAGGGAACTACCATTGAACAGTTCATAATTTCGCACAAAATTGAGCGAATAAAAGAGTTGATTATATATGGTGAGTTGAACATTTCTGAGATTGCATGGAAATTGAATTACAGCAGTGTTTCACATTTATCGAACCAATTTAAAAAAGTTACCGGACTTTCGCCTACCCATTTTAAGCAACTTAAAGACAAAAGACGTAGCCCAATTGAGGAGATAGGCAATGTAAATGACATACATCAAAATGAAACCATAATTCCAGAATCTTATTCGGCAAGCGTATTAGAATCGACAGATAACAAAGAACATCGATATACCCGTAGTTTGATGGAAGCCAGTTTAGATCCCTTTGTTACCATCAGCGCCGAAGGAAAGATAACTGACGTTAATTTGGCGTTGGTAAAAGTTACAGGTCTACCAAGTGAGCAACTAATTAATACCGACTTCTCAGATTATTTTACCGAACCAAAAAAAGCACAAGAAGTGTATCAGCAGGTTTTTGAAAAAGGATTTGTTGCAGATTATCTGCTTACAATAAAACATAAAAACGGGCATTTAACTGATGTGTCGTATAATGCCTCAGTTTACAAAGATGATGACGGAAATGTACTTGGCGTTTTTGCGGCGGCACGTGATATTACAGAAACAAAGAAGTTAGAGTCTGAGAGATCAGCACTCGCATCTATTGTTGAATCATCTCACAATGCGGTTATCGGAAATACTTTAGGGGGTATAATAACTAGTTGGAATAAAGCATGTGAGAAAATTTATGGATATACCGCAGAAGAAGTTATAGGAAAAAATATTTCAATTATTGCTCCAAAAGATCGTAAAAATGATATCCCCTCCTTACTTGAAAGAGTTGCGAAGGGAGAGAAAATCGATCAGTATGAGACCGTTAGAAAAAGGAAGGATGGCACTCATGTCCCAATTTCATTAGCGGTATCGCCTATTAAAGATATTGAAGGCAAGATAATTGGTACATCATCTATTGAAAGAGATATAACAGAACTTAAAAAAATAGAAGAAAAAGCCGACAAAGCAGAAGCAGAAATAAAAAGAGCATCTGCCTATTCTCGAAGCCTCATCGAAGCAAGCCTCGACCCGTTGGTTATGATTAGTCCAAAGGGGGAAATAACAGATGTTAACAAAGCATTGATAAAAGTAATAGGTATTTCACGTGAGCAACTAATTAATACCGACTTCTCAGATTATTTTACCGAACCCAAAAAAGCACAAGAAGTGTATCAGCAGGTTTTTGAAAAAGGATTTGTGGCTGATTATCCGCTTACAATAAAACATAAAAACGGGCATTTGACCGATGTATCTTATAACGCTTCGGTGTACAAAGATGATAGTGGAAATGTACTTGGAGTTTTTGCGGCGGCACGTGATGTTACGGAACAAAAATGGGCCATTGAATTAAGAAAGGCCAATAAAGAACTTGCTTTTCAAAATGATGAAAAGGAAAAACGAGCAGCAGAGCTGGTTATTGCCAACAAAGAACTGGCTTATCAAAATGATGAGAAAGGAAAACGATCCGAAGAGTTAAGTATTGCCAATAAGGAACTGGCATTTCAGAGCAATGAGAAAGGAAAACGATCGGATGAGTTAATAATTGCCAATAAAGAACTGGCCTATCAAAATGATGAGAAAGAAAAACGAGCGGCAGAACTAGTCATTGCAAACCAAGAGCTTGCTTTTCAAATGGATGCCAAAGGTAAACAATCAGAAGAATTGCGTGTTGCCTACGAAGAACTTATTTTCCAAAATGAGGAAAGTGAAAAACGAGCCGTAGAATTAGTACTTTCTGACCAAGAACTAACCTTTCAGACTCAGGAAACGGAAAAAGAAAAAACTGCAAATATTGAGCTTGAAGCAATAAGTGAAACCTTAAAATTGGCTTCTCAATATTCCTTGAGTCTTATTGAGGCAAGTCTTGACCCATTGATTACCATAAGTAATAAGGGTAAAATTACCGATATGAACGAGGCCTTGGTAAACATTACAGGTATATCGCGTATTGCACTTACTGGAACCGACTTTTTTGAATATTTTACTGAACCCCAAAAAGCTCGTGAAGTTTATCAGGAAGTATTTGCAAAAGGCTTTGTTGTTGATTCGCCCCTTATCCTTCGTCATAAAAATGGAAAGCTTACCGATGTATTATTTAACGGATCGGTTTATAAAAATGATAAAGGAGATGTACTTGGAGTAGTAATTGTTGCTCGTGATGTGACGGAACAGAAAAGAATTTCAACGGAACTCACGGAGGCAATTGTATTTGCAGAGATGGCCACATTAATTGCCGAGGAGGCAAAGAGTAAAGCAGAAAGTGCTACCCTGACCGCTGAAAATGCAGTGAAAGCCAAACAGTTGTTTTTATCAAACATGAGCCACGAAATCCGCACGCCAATGAACGCAATTATTGGGTTCACTAAAGTGATGTTAAAAACCAGTTTGTCAGATAAACAAAGTGAATATCTAAATGCTATTAAATTGAGTGGCGATGCATTAATCGTTTTGATTAATGATATTCTCGATTTGGCTAAAGTAGATGCAGGCCAAATGAAATTTGAGCAAATCCCATTCAAAATGGCATTATCGTTACAGGCAATGCTTCATCTGTTTGAACCTAAAATTCAAGAAAAAAATTTAAAGCTGATAAAAAACTATGATAAGAAAATACCTCAGGTATTAATTGGCGACCCGGTTCGATTGCACCAGATAATATTAAATTTAGTGAGTAATGCCGTAAAATTCACCGTAAAAGGTGAAATTACTGTGAGTGTGAGCTTAATTGACGAAGATGAAAAAACCGCAACTATTGAATTTGAAATTAAAGATACCGGAATTGGTATAAAAGAAAATAAAATTGATAAGATATTTGAAAACTTTCAGCAGGCATCAAGCGGAACATCACGATTGTATGGTGGAACAGGCTTAGGCCTGGCTATTGTTAAACAATTGGTAGAGTCACAGAATGGTACCGTGCGGGTGAAAAGTAAAACTAACGAGGGATCATCTTTTAGCTTTGTATTAAGTTTTTATAAAACTAAATCGGTATTAGAACCAGAGACCGATGCATTTGATTTAGATGAGGAACTCACCGATATAAAAGTATTGGTAGTTGAAGATATTGCACTAAATCAATTGCTTATGCGAACCTTGCTGGATGATTTTGGTTTTGAATGTGATATTGCCGCCAATGGAAAAATTGCCATCGATAAAATGCAATCAAACACTTACAATGTTATTTTAATGGACTTACAAATGCCTGAAATGAATGGATTTGAAGCCACCGATTACATACGAAACACATTGAATTCAAATATTCCAATTATTGCTTTAACTGCCGATGTAACCACAGCAGACCTGACAAAATGCAAAGCTGTTGGTATGAATGATTACATTGCCAAACCGGTTGATGAAAGATTATTATATGATAAAATGATTGGTCTGATTAAAAATTCTTCACAAATTACAGATCCAAATGTTGATATAATTAAAACAAGCGCTACGTCAAGATGTACTAATTTGGATTATTTAAGGCAACGAACAAAGTCAAATCCAATACTAATGATGGAAATGATTTCACTTTACCTTGAATAAACCCCACCTTTAATTATGGCAATGAAAGAGGGCTTGGATAATAAGGACTGGAATGCATTGTATAAGGCAGTTCATAAAATGATTCCTTCATTTTCCATAGTGGGAATAAGTGCAAAATTTGAAGATATGGCCAAAAAAGTGCAGGAATTTGCATCTAATCAGAAAGAATTGGAAGGAATACCTGAAATGGTTTTGCAGCTTGAAACCGTTTGTGAACATGCGTGTGAAGAGTTGCAGGTAGAATATTGTGAAATAGAAAAAACAAACTGATGGACAATAATAATAAAATAAAAATATTTCTGGTAGATGATGATGCGGTGTATTTAAAGTTATTAGAAATAGAGTTTTTAGAGCAAGCCGAGTTTAGCGTCGAAACTTTTGCTACCGGCGAAATTTGTATCGATAATTTATCGCATAAACCCGATGTAATTATTTTAGATTATCATTTAGATGGTATTGACAAAAGTGCTATGAATGGATTAAAAACATTGGATGAAATTAAATCTTTAAGTCCGGCAATTCCGGTAGTAATGTTATCCTCGCAAGATAAAATTGATGTGGCCATAAATTGCATGCACCATATGGCTTTTGACTATGTGGTAAAAAGTGAAACCGCTTTTTTACGTTTGCATAAAATTATTAAAGCCATATTGAGTTATAATAAAATTGAAAAAGAGCTGAATTGGTATATGGATAGAATGAGTTGATTGGTGTCCATTATCACGAAGGCATCGACAGATCCTTCGTCGATAAAAAGAGAAAGCCAACAAAATGGTGGTTTAGCAAAAATTGCCTTTTGGTCTTAGTAATATCGACATATTTCATGGATGCTATCGGGATTGGTGTCAACCTTATCACGAAGGCATTATCAGATCCTTCATCGATAAGAAACGATGGATAACAACAAAGGCTATTTTTTTTGGCTCTTGTTTTATAATGCTGAAAAGTCTTGCCGACGCTTTCCGCATTGGGTCGTAAAATTGCGAACAAATAATCGCCTTGAAAAGGCAGCTTAATTTCAATTGTCCTTACAGTACGCTAATTTCTACTTATCCAAAACCCAATGCGTTTCAGTGAGCTGAACTAAATTAGGCTTTGAGCCTGTGTTTTCAGAAAGCTTTGGTAATGAATTAGAAGCAAGATAAAATTAAATAAACATCATTTTTTGGAGCTGTATAAAAATAGAGGTTTTTCACGTTCGGCTATCTATTCAAAGATAATTTAGGTGTTAATCATTTTTATCAGATAATAGTGATTTCTTATTATACTTTTTTATTAAATTATCCAATGCGTCCCGATTAATGGGTTTAGTAATAAATTCATTGCATCCTGCCTCTATTGCCTCAAAATTGTCATCGGGAAAGGCAAAAGCCGTTTGGGCAATTATAATTACATCTTTGTTAAATTCACGGATTAATCGGGTAGCTTCTAATCCATCCATTTTTGGCATTCTAATATCCATTAATATCAAATCAAGGTCGGGATGGGTGCGACACGTCTCCACTGCTTCAACTCCTGTTATTGCATGTAAAACTATTTTACTTATTTTTTTGACTCTTCTTAATAGCAGTGAATAGGATATTTCATCATCTTCAACAATTAATATTTTAAGGTTTTTAAATTCAGCTTCATTTTCTAAAACAATGGATCCAACCTTCTCTTTATCTTCCGATACCCTGTGGTAAGGAATGGTAAAATAAAATATCGAGCCTATGTCTTCATCGCTTTCCACCCATATTTTTCCACCAAGCATTTCAACATAACTTTTGGCTATGGACAATCCCAAACCACTGCCTTCGTAACCTCGGTTGTATGAATCATTGCCTTGTCTGAATATCTCGAAAATAAATTTCTGTTGATTTTTTGAAATACCTATGCCAGTATCTTTCACATAAAATTCCAATTCGGTGGGTTCTCTTTCCGCTTTTAAATTGTATCCGAATTCAATGGAACCTTCATTAGTAAACTTAATGGCATTTTTAACAAGATTTGTAAGTATACCATATACCTTTTCATTGTCTGTTAAAATATTAGAATCATTTGCTTGCAAGCCCTTTTTTATTGATAATTGCAAGCCTTTAAACTCAGCTTCCGGTTTAAAAAACCTAAAAGTGAAATCCATTTTCTCATTAAGATTCGTCTCAGCAATAGTAACTTGACCAAGTCCTGATTCAATTTTCGAAATATCAACAATATTATTGATGGTATTTAGCAATCGGATGCCACTCATTTGTATGTAATATGTATACTCTTTTTGGTCGTTACTGGTTAAGTTAGGTTCTTTTAAAAAATCAGCAAAGCCAAGAATGCCATTCAAAGGAGTACGAATCTCATGGCTCATATTTGCAAGAAAAGCGGATTTAAGCCGGTCGCTTTCTTCTGCTTTATTTTTTGCCTGAATTAACTCTAATTCGGCCATTTTGCTTTGAGTTACGTCACGAACCGACAATTGGAAGGCAGGTTTGTTCTTCCAGTTTACTTCAACTACACGAAATTCAACTTCACAATACACATCACCTTTGTTTATAACAAGAGAGTCGGTCAGTTTATGTGATGAAACTGGGAATCCGAAGCTAAATCCAATAAATTCTTCTTCTGTTTTGTCGAATAGATTCTCAGCCGCAGGATTCACATAAAGAACGATGCCTTCCGTATCAACAATCACGATACCGTCGGCATTGTTTTCAATGATAGCCGACAAATTATTTTCTGATTTGATTAGCGCATCCTCAGTTAACCTCAATGCTTCAAGCTTATTTTCAAGGCTGTCAATTTTTTTTTGCAGATTCTTAACCTGAATTAGTAGTTGCTCTTTAGTTAATTCTTTATTGTCCATTTATTTTGTGCCCCTTCAATTTGTATACTTGGTTTTACTACCAATTTAGTGGCTAATTTTTAATGCTTTTTTCTTCTTATTCTAAGGTAAACAGTCCACAGTCACCTTACTGTCTACTGCCTACTGTCTACTGCCTACTGTCTACTGCCTACTGTCTACTGCCTACTGTCTACTAAATTCCTTTGATAAAAATGAAAATTTAAGCTACCCACTAAATTAATTTCATTGAAGGCTTCGCCGTTCGTAGTAGTACCTGTATAGTCCTGAAATAGGTTGACTAAAAAAATGTTAATAAGTCAACTTAAAACAGGACAAAATGGATTTTAAA
>JAEINW010000126.1 GCA_016342715.1 Salinivirgaceae bacterium
AAAGAAAAGGGTGCAAGCTGAAGTCTCAATTTGAAAAAACACCAATCATGCACCCAAATCTATTCTTTTTAATTATTTATCAATTGATGTTTGATAGTGTTGTGGCTTATACTTGATAGTTACTATACGTTTCGTTGCATGTAAGTATCAATTATCATTAATATTTCTGCAACGATTTTTCACATGTTCAATACCGGAGGCGATGCCTCCGGCTGAAATAAATATGCCTTACAGGCAATTAATTGTCTGAATGCATTAACCGACTTTTTTAAACCACTTTTTTTAATTTTTTAATTTAGGTTGACATAGGGATAACCATATTATTTTAACACGTAGGTATAACATTACTACAATTGGCTTAGAGTTATTAACCCCCATAATTCATAAGAAAAGAGATTCTGTTTGCGTAAAGTGTTGGTTTTGTTGTGTTTATTGCACATTTTGTGATTCAAATTAATAGCCCACTTTTAACTCCGTTGAGCTCGCAAGCTCCCTTAGGTTTGGCTATTGTATAAATTAAGGTTCTAAAACCAACACCTTGTCAATCAAGCATAAACAGCTTCTCAACCATGCGAAGCAGTCTCACGATCCCGAGAACTCGGGAGAGTAATAATTAAGTCCCGAACCTTTAGCTCATGCGAAGCATAATTTTTCGGGTTAAATAGCTTTACTTTTGAAAAATATCGTTGATTACTGCAATATACTTCTCATTTAGTACCCTTCTTTTTAATTTCAAAGTAGGTGATAGTTCTCCGGAATTGGGAGTCCATTCATCTGGCACAATCCTATATCGCCTTACCTGTTCGTCTTTACTTAATGATTGATTAAACTTATGTACAATACCATTAAATAGGTCGCTAATTTCCGCTTTCTTAACTAATTCTTGATTGTTGGTAAACGCTATACCCTTTTCACTACACCAATCTTTTAGAGCATCAAAGTTTGGAGCCAGTAATGCACTTGTAAACTTTTCACCATTACCAACTACCATTATTTGATCGAGATAAACAGATTCCTTAAACAGACTTTCAATAGCTTGAGGAGAAACGTATTTACTATTTGACAACTTGAAAAGTTCTTTTATTCTATCTGTTATATAAAGAAATTTGCCATCTTCAAGCACACCTATATCCCCAGTATGAAACCAACCTTCACTATCAATAACTTCTTTGGTGGCCTTATCATTTTTGTAATAACCGAGCATTACATTGGGGCCTTTGCAAAGAATCTCACCATCATCGGCAATCTTAACTACTACATTTTCAATTGCTGATCCAACCGATCCTAAACGCAAATCGGGTGACTGCTGTCGATTTATCGTAATTATGGGAGATGTTTCGGTTAAACCATACATATTTAAAAGTTTGATACCGGCTGCCCAGAATACTCTTTCTAATCTAGGTTGTAAGGCTGCTCCTCCAACTCCTATTGATACAATATTTTCTCCCATGGCTTTGCGCCATTTACTGAATATAAGTTTATTGGCCAGTTTAAGCTGAAGCTCATACCATATTCCATTGGCACCATCATGTTTATATCTTAATCCAAGATCTACTGCCCAAAAGAATATTTTCTTTTTAATCCCTGTTAGTTTATGACCTTTTGAAATTATTTTGTCATATACTTTTTCTAATATTCGTGGTACGGCTCCAAAACCATGAGGTTTAATTTCTTTCAAATCATTGGCTATAGTAGCAAGGCTTTCAGAATAGTAGATGCTGCATCCTGAATATTGTGTTTGGTAATTTCCCATTCGCTCGCCTACATGGCATATAGGGAGCATACTAAGATAGCGTTGATCTGGTTTCAGTTGAAAAATTTTGGCAGCTGCAATAGCATTACTTACTAAATTTTGGTGAGATAACAATACACCCTTTGGCGTACCGGTTGTGCCAGAGGTGTAAATAAGTGTAACCGGATCGGTAGTTTTTGTTTGCTCTTTAATGCTTGTTACTTGTTCCTTAAGCTGGTCTGCTTTTTCTTTGCCCAAATTAAGTACTTCTGTCCAATTTTTTGCTCCTTCAACTTTATCAAAAGTGAAAATAAGCTCTGGGGCAATAGGTTCAAGCATAGCAAACAGTTTTTTATCTGAAATAAATACAGCCTTTACGCCTGCATGCTCGAAAATATCTCGATAGCCCTGTTCATTTAGTGTAACAAAAATAGGTACATGAATTAAACCTGTCTGTGCAAGACCCATATCTACAAAGTTCCACTCAGGTCGGTTATTGCTAATGGTTGCAACTTTATCACCTTTCTGTAAACCAAGCGCCAACAAGCCATAGCTTATGTAATTAGAATTATTGATATAATCTTTTGTACTATATTTTACCCAAATGCGATTTACCTTAGCTGCAAATACATCCGGCTTATTCGCAAAATTATTTGCATATCTTTCTAGTAGGTCAAATGTTCTACTTACTTCCATTTGTGTGTATTATTATTATTTGTAATTTAAATATAGTGCGTTTTCTAAGAAACACGATCTAAAGATATTATCTATTTGTAAATAAAAAATAATAGCCATTGTATCTATTAAAATTATTTAAAATCCATTTGTTTAATTACTGTATTATCTTATTCGTAAGTAAGGGTGTCAACATAATCAGGTGATGTTGACGGGTTACGTAAAATGAATAATCAATTGGATAACTTCAAGAATTGGGAAAGCGTAATAAATTAAAATGGTTGGTTTGGTTTCTATAGAAGCTACTAAATTTCAATATTTTGCAACTCTCAACTGCGGCTGTCTAAAAAGTTCAAAATGAAAAAAAATATAGTTTCAGATTGAAAATAATAGCCTAAAATCACTCAGAAACAAAACGAATTAATAAGGTGCTAAAAACTTTGTGGCTCTTTGTGAAACCTTTGCGTAACTTTGTGGTATAGCTATTACACAAAGAGCACTAAGTAGCACAGAGATTCGCAAAGAATACAAGAAGTTATTCTATGAAGAATATTTTTCTATTTGGACGAGCTCAATTTCTAAAAATCTGAGTCTCTAGTTTTCTGCTAGCAACTTTGCATCCCGTTTTCTTAACTTACAATTTGTAGTGGTTTTGATCCGTGTAAACCTTTTTAGACAGCCTCCTGGGGAGGGTAAAAAAACGCCGTTCACTAATCAGTTTTTTTAAGCGAAATTCCTGCCTGGCGGCCAGGAGCGTTCTCTTCTTTCAACTTAGCGAACCTTGCTTGCAAGCTCATGAGCAATTGCGAATAACAAAGCGATCTCGTGAGCGATAGCGAATAATTTGAAAGTGCACTGATAGAGGTTTTTACTTTTTAGACATTCTCGTTGCTACATTCTGTCCCGTTTTCTTAAAAATTGCTAGTTTTTGTTCCGAGACGTTCTGCTAAGGCTTTAATATGTTTTGTGGTAAAGCCGTTTGTTTTCATTAACAAAGTAATTATCAATTACTCCAACAGAAATAATTTTTCAAATTGAGATATAGTTATACTGTTATTTTTGACAATTTGGTGAATAAATAACAACAAACGTGTACATCTACTGACAACCTAATGGATACGCAATAATATTTATATTTAATTAATAACGGGTGTAAATATGGTATTTCTCGTGAACACGATTGCTGAAGTGTGCCAGTAGGAAAAGATTAAAAAAAATGCCCCGAAGTTAGTCGAGGCAGCTAAATGTTTTCACAACGGAATAATCCTTATTGTGAATTGCTTCAGTTTGTAGTTCAAATATACAAATTCTTTTAAACATAATGTGGTTAAAGTAAAATTTTATACTTTTATATGTACAGGTTATAGGAAATCATTTACATAATACAACTATCTATGAAAAAGATATTAGGTTTAGATTTGGGAACAAACAGTATTGGTTGGGCTCTTATTAATCATGATTTTGAAGAAAAAACAGGAGAAATTTTTGGATTAGGTAGTAGGATAATTCCAATGAGTCAGGATGTACTTGGTAAATTTGATTCGGGAATTTCAATTTCTCAAACTGCAGAAAGAACTGGATATAGGGGTGTTCGACGATTGTATCAACGTGATAATTTGCGAAGAGAACGCTTGCATAGAGTATTGAATTTACTTGAGTTTTTACCCGAACATTATTCTAAAGAAATTGATTTTGAGAAAAGATATGGGCAATTTATAAAAGAAAAAGAACCAAAAATTAGTATTCGGAAGAATAGTGAAGGCAAGAATGAATTCTTGTTTATGAACAGCTTTTTAGAAATGTCAACGGAGTTTAAACAAAATGGACATCTGCAAAATATTCCTTACGATTGGGTTTTGTATTTTTTGCGCAAAAAAGCTTTAAAAGATAAAATTACAAAAGAAGAACTGGCTTGGCTCATTTTAAACTTTAATCAAAAACGAGGGTATTACCAATTACGTGGTGAAGAAGATGTTGATAAAAACAAGCAAAAAGATTTTTGTGTACTAAAAGTAAAAGATGTTATTGATAGTGGTGAAGAAGTGAAAGGGAAAAAGCTATATGATATTGTTTTTGAAAATGATTGGAAATATGATAGACAAACAACAAAGCCTGAAGATTGGTTAAATAAAACTCGAGAATTTATTGTTACTGCATCGATAACAAAAAGTGGCGAAACGAAAAGAACCTTTAAAGCTGTTGATTCAGAAATAGATTGGATTGCAATAAAAACAAAAACAGAACACGATATTGAAAATGCAAATAAAACTGTTGGAGAATTTATATACGAAGCTTTATTGGATAATCCTTCTCAAAAAATAAGAGGCAAATTAGTGCGTACTATTGAGCGCAAATTCTATAAAAATGAGTTAGAACAAATACTTGAAAAGCAATGTGAGTACCATGATGAGCTAAAATCAGAGACCTTATATCAAGCTTGTCTTGACGAATTGTATCCAAGAAATGAAGCACATCAAAACAATATAAAAGGCAAAGGATTTAAATATTTGTTTTTAAATGATATTATCTTTTATCAGCGACCATTAAAGAGTAAAAAGTCAAGTATTGCTTGTTGCACATATGAAACTAGAACATTTAAAAAAACAATTGAAGAGAAAGTAAAGGGATCAGTTACGCAAGTTGAGAAACTAATTACAGAAGGAATAAAGGCTATACCTAAATCAAACCCATTGTTTCAGGAGTTTCGCCTTTGGCAGTTTATAAGTAATCTTAGGATATATAAGAAGGATGTAAGGGATGACACAGATGTTACAGGTGAATTACTTCCTGATGAAAACGACTGGGTGGATTTGTTTGATTTTCTTTTTGAAAGAAAAGAGGTTGAACAGAAAAACATTCTTGATTATTTTGCTAGGAAAAATCTGATAGCTAAGACTGATAAGGAAAATTATAGATGGAATTATGTTGAAGATAAAAAGTACCCATGCAATGAAACGCATACTCAATTTTTATCACGACTAAAAAAAGTTAAAGGTATTGAGCCCGACGTATTCTTTACACCTGCAGTTGAAATAAAATTATGGCATATAATATATTCGGTAAAAGATAAGCACGAATATGAGAAAGCACTTAAAACATTTGCCTCAAAGTACAATTGTGATGAAGATTCTTTCGTAAATAATTTTATAAAATTTCCTCCATTTGAAAATGATTATGGTGCGTATTCGCAAAAAGCAATTAACAAACTATTGCCTATAATGCGAATGGGTAAATATTGGAATTTTGAAAATATTCATAAAGAGACAGTAGAACGGATTGAAAAATTATTGACTGGTGAGTTTGATGAAAATATTAGTGTTAGAGTGAGAGAAAAGGTAATGAACCTAAGATCGATTGAGGATTTTAGAGGATTGCCTTTATGGTTAGTAGGATATATTGTATATAATAGACATTCTGAATCAGGAGATAACATTAAGTGGAGCACTCCAAATGATATTGATAAATATTTAATTGATTTTAAACAGCATAGTTTGCGCAATCCAATTGTTGAACAAGTAGTTACTGAAACCTTGCGCACGGTTCGTGATATTTGGGAGCATTATGGAAATGGAGGGGTTGACTTTTTTAACGAAATTCATGTTGAGTTAGGGAGAGAAATGAAAAACCCCGCCAATAAACGACAAGATATTTCACGAAAAAATATTGAAAGAGAAAACACCAACCAGCGTATTCGTGAACTGCTGGAAGAATTGATGAATGATAACAATACCCAAGGAGATATAAGGCCACATTCTCCAAGTCATCAGGAAATATTAAAGCTTTATGAAGAAGGTATTTATCAAAACCCGGATGCAAATTATGAAAAAGTTAGTGCGGATGATATTGAAAAAATAAGAAAAAACAATTCACCTTCAAATTCAGATATTAAGCGTTATAAATTATGGCTAGAACAAGGCTATCGTTCACCATATACTGGAGATATTATTCCATTAAGTAAACTTTTTACAACAGCCTATCAAATCGAGCATATTATTCCTCAAGCTAGATATTTCGACGATTCACTAAGTAATAAAATTATCTGTGAGAGTGAAGTAAATCAACTTAAAAGTAGTAAAACTGCTTATGAATTTTTGAAAGACGAACGAGGTAGAAAAGTTGAATTATCGGGAGGTAAAATAGTTACGCTATTTAGCGTTGATGCTTATGAAGAGCATTGCAATAAATACTTTAAAAAGAACAGACAAAAGCTCACTAAACTGATGAGTGAAGATATTCCTGAAGGATTTATTGAGCGGCAAATGAATGATAGTCGTTACATCAGCAAATTGGTTAAATCATTGTTGAGCAATATTGTTCGTGCAGAAGATGAACAAGAGCTTACATCAAAAAATATAATTCCAGTAACAGGTGTGATTACCTCTAAACTAAAACAAGATTGGGGATTAAATGAAAAGTGGAATGAAATAGTTGCACCTCGATTTATTCGCTTAAATGAAATTACAAATACTACAATTTTTGGCACATGGGATAAATCAATTAGTGCATTTAGAAGTACGGTTCCCGACGAATTGAAAAGGAATTTCAATAAAAAGCGCATTGACCATCGGCATCATGCTATGGATGCTTTAATTATTGCATGTGCAAATCGTAAACATATCCAATATTTAAATGCCTTAAATGAAAATTATGCCTTACGAGAAAGTCTTTTGGTAAAAAGTTCAAAAGGCGATTTTACCAAAACGTTTTTAATGCCATGGAATCCATTCCCTATTGATGCAATGAATATATTACAAAAAACTATAGTTAGTTTCAAACAGAACTTACGTGTAATAAATAAAACAAACAATAAAACCTGGCAATGGGTTGAACGAAGTGGTCTTCTTAAAAAGGAGTTGGTAAAACAAACAAAAGGCGATAATTGGGCTATAAGGAAACCAATGCACAAAGAGACTGTGAGCGGAAGCGTTGCGGTTCGGATAAAAAAAGAAGTTTCTTTTATTAATGGAGTTAAGGACTGGAAAAATATAGTTGGCAAAGAGCTTAAAAATAAGATTAAGCAATTAGTTAATGGGGGATTAAACGAAAAGGAAATATTAAAACATTTTAAAGACAAACCGTATGAGGTAAATGGCAAGAAAGTACTAAAGGTAGAATTATATACTTATACTAAAGAAGCTACAGCAGTACGAACCTTATTGTCTGAAAAATTTACTCGAAAACAATTAGAAAATATTACCGATTCCGGAATTCAAAAAATACTAGAAAAACATGTTAGTAGTTATGCAGACGAGAACGGTAAAGAAAAATTTGATGAAGCATTCAGTCCTGAAGGAATTGAAACTTTAAATGCCAATATTGTAGAATTAAATGGTGGAAAGTTTCATCATCCTATTTTCAAGGTTCGCATTTACGAAGAAGGGAGTAAATTTAATGTGGGTTATACCGGGAACAAGCACAGCAAATATGTTGAAGCGGCAAAAGGAACCAATTTGTTTTTTGCCGTTTACTGGAATATGGAAAAACAAAAACGTGAATTTGAAACCATCCCATTAAATGTGGTAATCGAACACCAAAAACAAGTAGCCTATTTGCCAATAGAAGAAAGAACAAGCGTGCCTGTAAACCAAAAAAAAGGAAAGTTATTGTTTGTATTATCGCCAAACGATTTGGTTTATATTCCTACTAACGAAGAAGCAGAAAATATTAATCAAATAGATTTTGCAAAACTTACAAAAGAACAAACTGAACGAATATTTAAAATGGTCAGTACAACTGGTGGAGAATGTCATTTTATTCCAAATGCAACTTCAACAGAAATTGTTAAAAATGAAAATGGAACAAATAGTAAAAGTGAACGCATTCAAATCTTTAATTCAAACAATGGGATTTATGATAATAACGGTAAACCTGAAATGATTAAGGTTAAATGCTGGAAGCTTGAACTTGACCGCTTGGGAAACATTACAAAAATTATTAACTGATTGTTTTTAATTCATAAAACTATGCTACGAATGTAACGGGGAATCTTACTTGAAGTATAGTTCGAAAAATAGAAAAGTATGATTAAAAAAACACTTTACTTTGGAAATCCATGCTACTTGAAAAAGAAAGATGAGCAATTAACGATTGAATTTGCTGATAATCAAAAACCCTCCAAACAAGTTCCAATAGAGGATATTGGTATGATAGTTTTAGAAAGTTCTCAAATCACAATTACACATGGTTTAATTTCAGCCCTGATGGATAATAATGCAGCCATACTTTCATGTAATGGTCAGCATTTACCTTACGGATTAATGTTACCCATGGCTCAGCATCACGCATTTACCGAAAAAATGTATGCCCAATTAGAATCTAGCCAACCTTTGCGTAAAAATTTGTGGCAACAAACTGTTATTGCAAAAATTATCAATCAGGCAGCAGTGCTAGATACCTTGGGCATAAGGGTTGATAATATGAAATACTGGGCAAGTCAGGTTAAAAGTGGTGATCCTGATAACTATGAGGCTCGCGCTGCAGCTTTTTATTGGGACAATATTTTTAATCAATACGATTCGTTCCGCAGGCATCGCTTTGGCGATGCTCCTAATAATTTGCTCAATTATGGTTATGCTATTGTGCGTGCAATTGTTGCTCGCTCTTTGGTTGGGTCTGGTTTATTTACAGCATTAGGCATTCATCATAAAAACAAATACAATCCATATTGTTTAGCTGATGATATAATGGAACCATATAGGCCTTATGTCGATACTATGGTTTTAGATATTTTATATGATAGTGATAAAGAAATTGAAGAATTAACTACCAATTTAAAAGCAAAGTTACTTAGTATTGCAACTGTTAATGTTTCTATTGATGGAGTAAGTAGTCCTTTAATGCTTGGCGTTCAGCGAACAACAGCATCTGTTCGAAAATGCTTTGAGGGTGAGATGCGAAGGCTAGTCTACCCCACACTATGAAGAGTAGAGTGCGTATTTAACTCGTAATTCTAATAAAATAGAGTAGCATGCTACAAAGTGAATTAAACCGATTTAATCAGTATCGAATAATGTGGGTATTTGTATTTTTCGATTTACCGACCGACACCAAAAAGGATAGAAAAAACGCAACGCGTTTTCGGAAAGGTTTAATTCAAGATGGTTTTACTATGATGCAATTTTCTATATATACACGTCATTGTAATAGCAGAGAAAATGCTAATGTTCATATAAATCGCATTCGTGGCATTCTCCCGCCCAAAGGTGAAGTAATTATTTTTACTTTAACTGACAAACAGTTTGGTATGATGGAGTTTTTTAAGGGAGAGTCTGTTACAAAAAGACCAGACACTCCTCAACAATTAGAACTTTTTTAATTATTTATAGAATAACAAAAAGCCACCTAATTTATTAATCAGATGGCTTTATTGCTATATTTTTTCTAAATCTATATTTGATGCTATTTTATTGATATAATGTTAGTTAATCAGCGGTATGCTGTGTCAAATATACCAAAGAACAAACTGAAAGCAATTCACAACCTGCTGAGGGTTCAAGTACTACTTTACCTTGCTGTGTCAAATATACCAAAGAACAAACTGAAAGCAATTCACAACATATTCCAACAACTATTGAGCATCCTTATTGCTGTGTCAAATATACCAAAGAACAAACTGAAAGCAATTCACAACAATAAGCTGGATTGATTCGCTGGTAACATCGCTGTGTCAAATATACCAAAGAACAAACTGAAAGCAATTCACAACACCAATCCTTGAAGGGTATTTTGCAATCTAGCTGTGTCAAATATACCAAAGAACAAACTGAAAGCAATTCACAACCATCCGGTCAACGACAAGTTTTATTTTGCGGCTGTGTCAAATATACCAAAGAACAAACTGAAAGCAATTCACAACAAAGTTTCTAAGTATGTATTCTTCATTATCGCTGTGTCAAATATACCAAAGAACAAACTGAAAGCAATTCACAACTCAGATTATCACGTGATTTTAAATGCGTAGCTGTGTCAAATATACCAAAGAACAAACTGAAAGCAATTCACAACACCAATCCTTGAATGGAATTTTGCAATCTAGCTGTGTCAAATATACCAAAGAACAAACTGAAAGCAATTCACAACCAATCGGTCAACGACAAGTTTTATTTTGCGCTGTGTCAAATATACCAAAGAACAAACTGAAAGCAATTCACAACAACGACCGCATCAATACCTACAAGCGAATGGCTGTGTCAAATATACCAAAGAACAAACTGAAAGCAATTCACAACTTGATCGTGCAGAAGAGTTCCGCCTCCAATGCTGTGTCAAATATACCAAAGAACAAACTGAAAGCAATTCACAACTTTCTCCTGAATGTTTAATAGCTGATTTAGGCTGTGTCAAATATACCAAAGAACAAACTGAAAGCAATTCACAACATCATTAACATATCGATCTTTTTTTGACCAGCTGTGTCAAATATACCAAAGAACAAACTGAAAGCAATTCACAACAAACTCTTTGAATGTGTAATCCTTGCAATCGCTGTGTCAAATATACCAAAGAACAAACTGAAAGCAATTCACAACCGGTTGTGCCGTCATATTTCACACGATTGCGCTGTGTCAAATATACCAAAGAACAAACTGAAAGCAATTCACAACAATAAAAAAGCTATGAAAAATCTAATTAAAGCTGTGTCAAATATACCAAAGAACAAACTGAAAGCAATTCACAACTGTGAGCAATGAACATTGAATTAACTAAATGCTGTGTCAAATATACCAAAGAACAAACTGAAAGCAATTCACAACGCAGTTGCATGTGCTGTTAATGTCGAATTATCGATCTTTTTTATATTGCTTTGAGTTGAAATGCATATTCCTGATAACTAACTATTCCTTTTGATTCTATATTGTTTTTCCATGCAGGTTCTTCATGGCTAAGCTTAACAATATCTGATGGACTATAGTCTTTAAACTTATTTGCAATAAACTCAAGTATTTCTTTTTCTTCAATGGTTAAAGTATTTTCAGTATTTTGCCCAATTGAATAAAACTTTTCACAATGTCCCCCGTTATCATAAAATTCGAAACTTCTTTCAAGACAACCATCACTAATTAACTCTTCATATAACATTCCATAGTTAGAGGGTACGGGTCCATAATCAACGGCTCTATAAGCATTCCCAGTAATTGATTTGCCATAATTTGCATACATCATGAAATCGGAATAAAAAAGAAGTTTATTCAGTTTTGTTTTAGGGAGTTCCATCTTAGTACTCAGAAATGCAATAACTTCCTTAGTCTTTTTATAATCAGGATTTTTAAACCCAGTAGAAGCTTCTGGCTTGTTTTTTAAAAAAACGCGTTGCTTATAAATACTATCCTTAATGTTTATCCTGTTTGCCTCTTCAATATGCTCTGCTTTTTTTATATATCTAATAACTTCTTTTTCTTTAAGTGTATTTGCACTTGCATTAATTTGCCGAATAAATTCTTCGGGTTGTTCCAATCCTAGGATTAATCTACCAATGGCAACCGATGGCATTTCTCCCGATTCATATAAACGATATGAATTTGCACCTAACCCTAGAATTTCTGACATCTTTGATGCAGAAACTTCATATTTTTCTCTTATTTCTGTGATTTGTTCAGGGAATGGAATACCATGCTTTTCTCTATACTGATTATAAACTTGAATCATATTAAGTTTATCCAACTTATCATCAGTAAACTGTTCTTTACTATCTTCACATAAGTAAAAATGATACTTAATTTCAAAGCGTTCTTTTCGAAATGTTAAAATATCACTTTCAAACTTAATCTTCATTTCTTTACCTGTTATCGGACTTTTCATAATCGTAGTTATTTAAAAGGATACTTCATTGGATGTTCGGAAATATGAAATGATATACATATAACTTCAGAATTTGGCTGACCCATTGAAATTTTTATGTAAACCTCATTGCTTTTAACTATTTTACCAAATACCCACATGCTTGCAATACCATATAAATTATCATCAAGTGGACCCTGAGAATAATCTTTTACTTCAATTTTTTCAATAAACGCTCTTCTTTTTGCAGGAGAGATCTCAAGATCTAATAATGCTTGCGAATTCTTTCTTCTATTATCAGAATATATTATTCGAAATACCTTTAGTTTTTGTTTGAACTCCTTTAAGAATTGCTCTATTTCACTTTTATTTGCCATTAATCATTGCTTTGCAAACAATTATAAAGTTGTAAATAAAGGGTTATATGTGTTATTATACAACTATATAGTGTTTATTGTTTCAAAAATCGACTAATTTATTTTGATTCTAATTAATTTTAACATTCTCCTTAATCTTTTTTTGCTTACTCCAATTTTCTAGTAGCTTCATTGTATGCTCCTTTTAAGTCACTTTTTTATATTTCAAAAACGAATCCAAGCTCGAATGCCCAGAACTTCCCATTATGGTAATGTGAGAAATTCCATCGTTGTAAAGTATAGTGGCAAAAGTTATTCGTGCTGTATGACTAGCAATTTTTTGCCACTTTTCTTATTTGGTGGTTTTTTCTACTCCCCCTTTTGTAATTGTTATGGAGATTTTGTCATTTATTTACGCTTTTTCACAAGCCTTCTTTATAGGTCTGTTAAATACTGGGTAAACAGGAGTTTATGGAATATTTTTCCATATTCAAAATTAATGAATTCTAATAAATATGTTTTTGTTAACTTTGTTAATTAAAGCATTGAATAATAAATATCGTTGTAATTTCAAATTATTGCTTTTACTTAATTTCTATATATACTGACAAAGAATTAAATGATTCCAATTAAAATTAAACAGTTAAGAGAAAGTGAAGATAAGGTTGAATTGAAAAAAGCCTCAACCCAATTCAATTTTAATAATGGAAGAAGAAGTGTTTTAGGATATGTTGTTGCTTTAGCAAACGAGGGAGGCGGAATGTTAGTTTTAGGAGTATCTGAAAACTCGCAACCACCACATGAGATTACAGGCAGCAAAGCTTGGCAAGGCTGTGAAGGTAAATTAGAAGAAGACATATATAGAGCATTAAAAATTCGTATCGCAACAGAAGTTGTTTATGAGGATAATAAAAGAGTTTTAATAATACACATCCCCTCTAGACCCGTCGGTAAAACATTGAAGTTCGAAGATGTGCCCCTAATGCGTGTAGGTGAAGAGTTATTGCCTATGAGTGACGAACAATTATTAAAAATATTACAAGAACAGGAGCCGGACTTTACAGCAAAAATTTGCAAAGACTTGATGTTTTCTGATCTTGATGATAATGCCATTCTTAAGCTGAAGGAAGCTTACTCAAAGAAACAAGATAATGCTAGTTTTTTGACGCTTAATAATGAACAAGCTTTATCCGATTTGGAATTAATTACAGAAGAAGGTGTTACATATGCTGCACTAATATTAGCTGGGAAAACGGAAAGTATTAAAAGGTATCTTCCTCAAACATCCGTAAATCTGGAATTTCGTAATTCTACAACTCAAATAAATTTTGATAATCGAATTCTATTTTCTGAATGTTATTTCAAAATGATTGAGAAAGTCTGGGAAATAATTAATCAAAGAAATGGAAAGGTTCCCGTTCAGCAAGGTCCTTATATTTTTGATATTCCTTTTTTTAATAAAGAAGTAATTCGTGAGGCAATTAACAATGCAATTGCACATCGAGATTATAGAAGAACTAGTGAGGTTATTGTAAAGCAATTTCCTTATGGATTACATATTATTAATCCAGGGGGATTTCCTCTCGGAGTAACTCTTGCGAATTTATTAACTGTTAATAGTACTCCTAGGAATAGACTTTTAGCTGATGTAATGGCGAAAACTGGTGTTGTTGAACGATCAGGTCAAGGTGTAGATAAAATATTTTACCAGACAATAACGGAAGCTAAACCATCACCGGATTATTCTAGATCGGATAATTTTCAGGTAGAATTGCGTTTATCTGCGATAGTTGAAGACAAAGCTTTTTCCCTTTTTATTCACCAAATTCAGCAAGAAAGAAAGGATGCAGACAAACTTAGTGTTCTAGAAGTAATCACATTAAATCAGATAAGGAAAGAGGTTGATAAATCACAGCTTGACAAATTAACTCTTAATAAGCTTTTGAAAGAAGGATTAGTTGAGCAACATGGTAAAACAAAGGGAGCGTTTTATATGCTTTCAAAAGATTATTTTGAGTTTACTGATGAAAAAGGAAAATATAGTAAATCAACTGATTGGGATGAAAGACAAATGTTTCTTATTATACTTCAACATCTACAAAAGTTTGGTCAAGCAAAAATGGGAGATTTTGTTGATTTGTTTGAAGGCAGACTTAGCAATAGGCAAATTAGATACACGGTAGGTAAATTAGTGCAAAAGAATGATTTACAGAAAGATGGAGAGAATAAAGGAACTGTTTATTCAATTGGAACAAATTTTAAAAACACTCTTGATATTTTGACCAAAGCTATTAATATTGGCATGCAACAAATGAAGAATAATGGAGAAATAGGTTAAATTGTCAATAAAATTGTCAATAAATGTTATTAACTACAGCATTTTGTTAATAAGTGTTGTTGATTTACAGTTGTTTAAAATTGTCAATATTTGTTGACAATACGATATAGTTGGATATTCTTGTTAACTGGATAATCCGGAGCAAACCCTGCCACTCATTCCGATGATATGCTGCCACTGATTCCGGTCAAAGGCTGCCACT
>JAEINW010000127.1 GCA_016342715.1 Salinivirgaceae bacterium
TGTTGCAGAAATCAATAAAAAAAACTGGCAGGGTTTCATCGGAATAACTGGCAGGGTATCATCGGAATATCAAATATGTTTGAAACAGGTGAGGATTTTGCTTCCTTAATTGAAATACCATTTGAATTAAAGCCCGTAAATTTATAAGCTACTGTTAAACAATTCAATTTTTTTTTCTGTTGTAGCAATTAAAGCTAAATTTACATGTTTAAAAATTTATTAATTTATTATTTATGAAAAAAATAATCTCAACAGAAAATGCGCCAAAAGCCATAGGACCCTATAGTCAGGCAGTATATATTAACGGACAATTGTACATTTCGGGTCAGTTACCAATTGATCCTGAAACAGGAAAAATGCCAGAAGGGATAAAAGCCCAAACGGAACAATCTTTAAAAAATGTTCAAGCAATTTTAGAAGAAGCAAAATTCACTTTTGATGATGTGGTAAAAACGACTGTTTTATTAAAGGACATTAAAAATTTTGCAGACATGAATGAAGTTTATGCAAAATTCTATACATCAAAACCACCAGCAAGAGCTGCCTATGAAGTTGCTAATTTGCCTTTAGGAGCAATGGTAGAGATCGAAACTATAGCAGTTAGAATATGTAAGTAAGTTAAGATAGTAAACAAAAAAAAGGCGCCAAAAATATTTTTGACGCCTTTTTTATAAGTGTTTTATTGGTAATTATTCTGAAACCACAATAAATGGTAAATCAAATTCAACCTCTTTGTGTAACTTGATTTTAGCAATATATTCACCAATTACTTTAATTGTATCGCCTTTAACAAGAATGTTTTTGCGTTCAATTAGGTAACCTGCTTTTTGAAGAGCTTCTGAAAGTTGAATATTGTTAACTGAACCGAAAATTTTACCAGTAGTACTAGTTTTAGCACCAATAGTAATTTTCACATCTGTTAGTTTTTCTTGCAATTCAAGCGCTTCGTTTTTAATTTTTTCTTGTTTATGCGCACGTTGCTTTAGGTTTTCAGCCATTACTTTTTTAGCTGATTCGGTAGCTAAAATTGCTAAGCCTTGAGGAATAAGATAATTTCTACCGTATCCATTTTTTACTTTAACAACTTCGTTTTTATATCCTAAACTCGGAATATCTTGTTTTAATATAATATTCATTTTTTTATCCTCCTATTTTAGCATATCAGTTACATAAGGAAGCAAAGCAATATGGCGAGCTCTCTTAATAGCAACTGAAACTTTACGTTGATACTTTAATGATGTTCCGGTAAGACGGCGAGGAAGAATTTTTCCTTGCTCATTTAAGAATTTTTTCAAGAACTCAGGATCTTTATAATCGATGTACTTGATTTTATTTTTCTTAAAACGACAATATTTTTTCTTTTTAATTTCTACTGACGGAGGAGTCAAGTATCTAATTTCTGATTGATTTTGTGCCATGATCTATTCCTCTTTCTTTTGTTGTTTCATACTTCTTTTTTTATTCGCGTATTCAACAGCGTACTTGTTTAATTTTGTAGTTAAGAAACGCATTACTCTTTCGTCGCGACGAAATTCAATTTCTAACTTGTTAATTAATTCACCACCTGTTTTGAATTCAACTAAATAATAAAATCCAGTTGATTTTTTTTGAATAGGATAAGCTAACTTACGTAAGCCCCAATCTTCTTCATGCACAATCTCACCACCTGCCTCGGTGATAATACCTTTAAATTTGTCAACCGCCTCCTTCATCTGTGGCGCAGATAAAACGGGATTTGCAATGAAAACGGTTTCGTACTGGTTTAACATAACTTTTAATTTTTAGTTTTTAAACTATTTTTCGGGCTGCAAATGTATGAATATTAGTTTTATTTTCAAACAATTGCCCCGTAATTATTCGTTTATACCATAAAAAAATGAAGGGAATAGCTAATAAGAGTTTTTTAATGCCAAATGAGTTAAACAAAATGTTCCGAAATACTTTATTATTATATTACTTTGTTACGATTGAAAAATAAAAGATACTTATAAAATGATACTACATAAATTAATAAAGTTTTCACATACAATTATTTTAATATTTATAGTAAATACTACATTTTCTCAATTACAGCTCGATACTTTAGGTTGGATTCCGCCGGTTGATATCCCCATATATTTAGCAGGTAATTTTGCTGAATTGCGAACAGGGCATTTTCATGCAGGAATCGATATTAAAACACATGGAAAAGAAGGCTTTAAAATTTACGCCGTTCAAGGTGGTTATATTTCTAGAATTAAAATTTCTTCAACAGGATATGGAAAAGCTATTTATATATGCCATCCAGATGGTTACACATCGGTTTATGGTCATATGAAGGAATATAATATTCAGCTCGAAAAATATGTGAGAGCTGTTCAATATCAAAAAGAAAGTTATGAGCTTGATATTTTTCCTGAAAAAGACGAATTGATGGTTAATCAGGGTGATATTATTGGATTATCGGGTAATACTGGCGGAAGTTCAGGTCCACATTTGCATTTTGAGGTGCGTGATACAAGAACTTCAAAGCCATTGAATGCCTTGTTTTTAGGTTATGATATTCCTGATAATATTTCTCCAAAAATGTATTATTTATATGTGTATCCTAAAACAACAAGTAGCCACGTAAATGAAAATAATTCTGACCATTTTTACAGTTTGAAAAAACTGAACGGCCATTATCAGTTACGCAGAGGCGATACTGTTGAAGCTTTTGGAAATATTGGCTTGGGTTTAAAAGTAAATGATTTCATAAATGGAAGTGCAAATAGGTGTGGGGTTTATCAACTGAAAGTATATATTAACAATGAGCTTTATTTTCACAATAAGTTCGATGGGTTTAGTTTTTCTGAAACTCGTTATATTAATAGCTTAATGGATTTTAAAGAGAATGTTGAAAAAAAGAGAAAGCTTCACAAATTATTCATCGATCCTAATAATGAACTTTCGGTATATGTTAACTCTTTGCAAAATGGAATTGTAACAGTAAAGAATAATGAATTTTATACGGTGCGAATAGAGGCTTACGATGTAAATGAAAATAAGTCTTCGTTGGAATTTGTTATTAAAGGAACTGAAGGGATAGAAACAGAAACAGATAAAGAAAACATACTTGCAGAAATACCGTGGCAAAATGATTTTTTAATTGATACAACAGGCATTAGTGTCTATTTTCCAGAAGAATGCTTTTATGATACCTGCAGGTTCTCTTTTAATATTGACACTCAAAAATTAGAAAATACATATTCCAATGTTTTTCAAATTCATAATAGATTTTTGCCAGTTCATAAGCGATTTCAACTAGCTATAAAGTACGATTCGGTGCCCGATTCCTTGAAATATAAATTGCTTCTTGCCAAAATTATTAATGGTAAAATGACATCAAGCGGAGGAAGTATTGAAGATGATAAAATAATTGGGAGTTTGAGGGAATTGGGTTCATATACAGTTACTTTAGATACAACACCGCCATTAATTAAAGCACTGGGAAATTCCGCTGAAATAGGAGATTTATCTAACCTTACAAGCATTTCGTTTTTATTAACAGATAATTTTAGCGGAATAGATGTTTATAGAGGTTTTGTAAATGGCAAATGGGTATTGTTTGAGTGGGATGCGAAAAACGACTTTTTAAAATATGAATTTGACGAGTTTATGCCAAAAGAAGGTCTTATTGACATTAGGTTAGAAGTTTGGGATGAGCGTGGCAACTTTTCAATGTTTCATAAAACCTATATAAAAAATACTTTATAACTTGAAAGAATACTTTGGTATAGGCGTAATGTCGGGTACTTCATTAGATGGAGTTGATGTAGCTGCTTGTTTATTTAAGAAAGAAAGTGGACGTTGGAATTATGATATCATTCAATCAAAAACGTATAGTTATTCCGACAGTTTATATTCAAAATTATTAAAATCTCCTTCGTTTTCGGGCCTTGAATTGTCAATGTTAAACATTGAATATGGCAGATTTATTGGATCTTTAGTAAAGCAATTTAATGCCGAGTATTCCATAGTTCCTGAGTTTATTGCCAACCATGGTTATACGGTATTTCATACTCCAAACCAAGGCTTAACTTTTCAGATTGGCTCTGGTGCCGAAATTGCTGCTACTACAGGAATAAAAACTATTTGCGATTTTAGAACAAAGGATGTTGCCTTAGGTGGCAATGGTGCTCCATTGGTACCTATTGGAGACGAATTGTTGTTTTGTCAATATGGAGCCTGCTTAAATCTTGGTGGTTTTTCAAATATTTCATACAAAGAATACGGAAAACGAGTAGCATATGATATTTGTCCTGTAAATATTTTATTAAATTATTTGTCAGAAAAAATTGGATTAAAATATGATGCTAATGGTGAGCTTGGGAAAAGTGGGAAAATAATTGATTCCTTATTGCTTGATTTGAATGAATTGGATTTTTATAAGCAGCTTGGTCCAAAATCTTTGGGACGTGAATTTTTAGATACCCATGTTTTGCCATTAATTAATTCAAATATGGATGTAAAAAATTTGCTACGCACAGCATATGAGCATATTTCAATTATTATTTCTAAAACCTTAAAGGCAATTAATGGGAATGTGTTAATTACTGGAGGAGGAGTCCATAATTCTTTTTTAATAGAATTAATTAGAAAAAAATCAAATGTTGATTTGGCTATACCTGACCTGAAAACTATTGATTTTAAAGAAGCCCTTATTTTTGCATTCTTGGGAGTTTTATACCTTGAAGATGAACCAAACTGTTTAGCTTCAGTTACGGGTGCAAAAAATGATACTATTGGGGGAGCCCTTTATAAATAAACTATCGCACCGCAAGCAAGCGGAGTATCAAAGTTAGGATTTAAAGAGCAGCTTAAAATTCCTGTGCTCTTGGCATAGTGTAATTCTCAAGAATTAGTATTCTTGCTAATTAGATATTTTTGATAGATTATCAATATATTAATTGCTTTTGAGAAAAACTCATAAACAGCGAAACGCTCACGAGGTAAGTAATTAGGCTAATATAAATTCTTATTAAATAACTTTTTATTCTAAGTACTGAAATTTTATGCTTTAAAAATATTTTTTAATATAGTGTGAAATGCTAAATTGGCTGGTATTAAAAAAGACTACAATAGTCAATTATTTTTTAATACTAGTAAACAGATAAATTTACAAGGAAATGGAAAGACAAAATACAGTAATAAATAATCCAATTTTAATTAAGAAAGCTACCGGAGAAGAACAAATATTTTCGTTTGATAAATTAGAACAATCCCTGCAAAGAGCTGGAGCAAAACCTGAAACCATTCAGTTGGTTCTTGCAGATATGCAAAAATGGATTAAACCAGGTTTTACAACAAAAATGATTTATACTAGAGCTTTTTCTTTTCTCCGAAATGAGAAAACGGGTTCACCTATTCGATATCGATTAAAACAGGCTATGCTTGAAATGGGACCTAGTGGTTATCCTTTTGAAATACTAATAGGTCAACTTTTTTCTGAAGAAGGCTTTCAAACGGAAGTAGGGCAGATTTTACAAGGTATGTGCATAAGCCACGAAATGGATGTAATTGCAACGCAAGATCAAAATCAGCATTTGGTGGAATGTAAGTACCATAAAGATCAAGGCAAGTCAGTAAGTATTCAGGTGCCATTATATGTTCGAGCGCGTGTAAACGATATTGTAGATAAAAGAATGACTCTGGACACCTTTCGAGATTTTAAATTTACCCCATGGGTAGTTACTAATACGCGCTTTTCAAACGATTCTGTAAATTATAGTCGCTGCAAAGAGCTTCGTTTATTAGCATGGGATTATCCAAGCAATAACGGCTTAAAAGAAAAGCTAGAACACTATAAACTATATCCCATTACAATTTTAACAACCTTAAGTCTAGCCGATAAACGACTTTTGCTCGATAAAGGCTGGGTATCTGTTAAACAATTGATTGAGAATGACGCATGGCATTGCGAGTTTGAATTCTCCAAGCGAAAATATAAAATGATTAAACGTGAATTACATCGATTGTTAGATTAGTTAAAACGATGTGGATATTTTAAGATGAACTCTAACATAGAATTAATAATTTAGAGAAGATAAATTTATAAGTATGTTTTTATTAAAAACTAATATCCTAGAAAAATGAGTACACTGAAACATTTATATAAATAGTCTCATAGAACGACCTAAATTACATTGTTTTAGTGGCGAAATAAACAAACAAGATATCTATACAAATAAAATTTATAGTGCCAGTTCTTATGTTAATGCTATGTGCATTTCAATGTGAAGAACCCCCTGAACCAGACCCTACAGCAAGCGCTCATAAAACATAAGGGCTTCAGTGTTTTACGCAAAAAATTGCACAATAAATTAGCCCCGCCAAAACTGCGTTTTGACAGGCTTGTAAAAAATGAAATATTTGAATAGAAACGAGTTTTGGCTATAAGCAAACAGACACAGAACAAATTATTAATTCCGTACTGTTTTTTATATCGGTTCTTACAGCCAAGGCACACAAACCACATCACTTTTCTACTAAACTAAACCCAACCCACAGCTTACACACAACTTGTCCCGATTTTTCGGGATTCGCAACCGACCAGAGGGAGTTCACAAACACCCTTGAAAATACTGCTGGTTGTGAGTAAAAACCCCATAAGCTAAGCCGCAAAGATATTTTTTTGCAAAAGAGTGGCTTACTCGCAAGTTAACTTCTCACTAAATTGAAAACTTTCCTTTCACATGCATTTTATGTCAACCCACAATGCTATTACCAATCCTATTATGTATTTTTAGCACTTAAATTTTAATAAATCGATTTCAATATAATGTCAGAAGACCATAAAAAGCAATTAGAACAACAACTCTGGAATATAGCCAATACTTTACGTGGCAAAATGAATGCAGACGAATTCCGCGATTATATACTTGGTTTCATTTTCTATAAATATCTGTCCGAAAAAATGGATATGCATGCCAATAAGATTTTGAAACCAGACAAAATAGTATTCAAGGATATTGATGAAAGCACTAAAAAAGGGAAAGAATTCATTGAAGCCGTTAAAGAAGACTCCCTTGAAAAACTTGGATATTTTCTTAAACCCTCTGAACTATTTTCTGAAGTTTCAAAAAGAGGGATTGAAGAAAATGAAGAGTACGAGAATGAACTACTTGCAGCAGAAGACAAAGTTGAATATGGAAAAGAAGAAAACGGAAACGGTAAATTGGAAGCTGAGCGGAGTCGAAGCTTTATACTCGAAGACCTTCAAAAGATCCTAATCAATATTCAACTTAGTACCATGGGTACAGAAAGCGAAGAGGATTTTGACAACCTTTTCGAAGACATGGACTTAAATAGTACCAAACTTGGAAAAACTCCTGAAGCCAGAAACAAGATAATTGCAAAGGTATTATCACACCTCAATAAAATAGATTTCAAAATAAACGATACAGAACTTGATGTTTTAGGTGACGCTTACGAATACCTTATTGGAAAATTTGCAAGTGGCGCAGGTAAAAAAGCTGGCGAATTTTACACCCCACAAGAGGTAAGTATGGTTCTGGCTAAGCTAGTTACAACAGGAAAAAGCAAGCTAAAATCGGTATATGATCCAACATGTGGTTCGGGTTCCCTATTATTGCGGGTAGCCAAAGAAGTAGAAGACGTAACCAATTTTTACGGACAGGAATTGAATCGTACCACATACAACCTTGCCCGAATGAATATGATTTTGCACGATGTGCATTACCGCAAGTTCGACATTAAACAAGAAGACACCTTAGAATACCCACAGCATTTGGGTTACGAATTTGAGGCCATAGTTTCAAATCCACCTTTTTCAGCGCATTGGAGTGCTAAACAAGGCTTTACTACTGACGACCGCTTTAGTCAATACGGCAAGCTAGCTCCTTCTAGTAAAGCCGACTTTGCCTTTGTGCAACACATGGTTCACCATTTAGCCGAAAACGGTACAATGGCAATTGTATTACCGCACGGTGCATTATTTCGTGGAAGCGCAGAATTAACAATTCGCAAATACCTGATTGAAGAAAAGAACTACCTCGACGCAGTAATTGGATTGCCAGCCAATATATTCTATGGTACTAGTATTCCTACCTCAATTATGGTATTCAAAAAGTGTCGTGAAAATCCAAAGGATATAATATTCATCGATTCTAGCCAACATTTTGAAAGAGGCACACAGAATGTTTTGCTTCCTGAACATATTGAAAAGATTATCTCAACATACAGAAAAAGAGTAGCGGTTGATAAATACAGTTATGTTGCTCCTATAACTGAGATTGCAGAAAACGAATACAACTTAAATATTCCTCGCTATGTAAATACCTTTGTAGAGGAAGAACCAGTTGATATAAAAGCGGTTTCTACTCGTTTAAAAGAACTTGAATTGGAAATGAATGAAACCAATGATGAGCTAGCAGCTTTTTGTAAAGAACTAAATATTGATACGCCTTTTTAAACTTTAGCTTATGACACCTAAAGACCAAATAAAAATATTTGAAGACCAAACGGTACGCACCCTCTGGAACGCAGATCAAGAAAAATGGTACATCTCAATTGTCGATGTAATTGCTGTTTTAACAGATAGCCCAAACCCTCAGGTTTATTGGAGGGTGTTAAAAAAGAGACTTTTGGCTGAGGGAAATCAAACCGTTACAAATTGTAACGCTTTGAAAATGCTCGCAAAAGACGGTAAAATGCGAAAAACCGATGTAGCCGATACCGAACAGTTATTTCGATTGATTCAATCCATCCCCTCACCCAAAGCAGAGCCATTTAAACAGTGGTTGGCACAATTAGCTTCAGAACGTATCGATGAATTACAAGACCCTGAAATAACCATCGACCGTGCACTAGAACAATACATGAACTTAGGATATTCTGAAAATTGGATAAACCAACGCCTTAAAAGTATTGAAATTCGTAAAGAATTAACCGACGAATGGAAAAGCAGAGGGTTAAAAGAGGGCGTACAATTTGCAACACTCACCGATATTATTACCAAAGCATGGGCCGACAAAACAACCAAAGAATACAAGGTGCTTAAAGGTTTGAAAAAGGAAAACCTGCGAGATAATATGACCAATACCGAGTTAATTTTAAACATGCTTGCCGAAGCATCAACAAAAGATATATCACAAGCAACAAACCCTAAAACCTTTGTCGACAGTAAAAAAGTTGCAAAACAAGGCGGTAACGTTGCCAAAGTTGCACGAAAGGAATTAGAAGCTAAAACAGGCAAAAAGGTAGTTAGCCCACTAAATGCAAAAACTGCTTTGGGAAATCCTAAAAATCCAAACTCTGACAATGAATAAACAAAAAAATATCCCTGAAATACGTTTTCCTGAGTTTAATGCTGAATTGGAACGAAAAAGGTTAGGGAAAATAATTTACAAAACGGATAAAAAGAATAAAGAAAATTTAGACTTACCTGTTTATTCAATTAATAATACGAAAGGATTTTTACCACAAGCGGAACAATTCGAAGGTAGAAATAGTAATGACAGGGGATTTGATATTAGTATATATAAAATCATTAATAAAAATACTTTTGCTTATAACCCAGCACGTATAAATGTCGGTTCTATTGGATATAGCTTTGATTTGGATAATATTTTAGTTAGTTCATTATATGTCTGTTTCAAAACAAAAGAATCACTAGACGACATCTTCTTATTACATTTTTTAAAAACGGTTAGTTTTAATACTTCAATCTTGAGATATGAAGAAGGTGGTGTTAGAAAATATTTGTTTTTTGATAATATATCAAAGATTCCCATTTTTCTTCCATCTATTGAAGAACAAAAACGCATTGCCTCATTTCTTTCAGTAACCGACAAACGCCTAGCCCAACTCAAAGAAAAGAAAGCCCTTTTAACAGCTTATAAAAAGGGAATGATGCAAAAAATATTTTCACAAGAGCTTCGCTTCAAAGATGAAAATAGAGGAGAGTTCCCTGATTGGGAAAAGAAAAAATTTGGGGAGGTTTTCTCCTTCCATAGTACAAATTCTTTTTCCAGAGATAATTTGAATTATAAAGCAGGATTTGTTAAAAACATTCATTACGGTGACATTCATACAAAATTCAATTCTCACTTTGAAACTACAAAAGAATTTGTTCCGTTTATTAATGCAGAAATAGAATTAAGTAAAATATCAAAGATTAATTATTGCAAAGAAGGGGATTTAATAATTGCTGATGCTTCAGAAGACTACGAGGATGTTGGAAAATGTATTGAAATTATTGAATTAAATAATGAAAAAGTTTTAGCAGGCCTACATACAATACATGCAAGACCTAATTCTGAAAAAATAACTATAGGTTTTAGTGGTCATTTGATGAAATCAGCAAAAATCCGATTGCAAATAAAAGTAATTGCACAGGGGACTAAAGTATTAAGTATTTCAGCAACAAGATTATCAAATATTAAGATTTCGTTACCATCCATTTCTGAGCAAACCAAAATAGCCAAATTCCTTTCAGGCATTGATAATAAAATAAGCATCTGCCAAAGTAAAATTGAGCAAACCCAAGAATATAAAAAGAGCCTTTTACAAAAAATGTTTTGCGTATAAATTATGAGCTATAGAAAGACATATGACCAATTAGCAAATTTAAAGCCTGTCCCAAGAGGTAATGCATTTGAAGATTTAATCAATAAAATTTTCGAGGATAAGGGCATATTGTTAAAATCCCATTATCGTACAAAAGATGGACAACAAGAAATTGATAGTGCTATTTTGATATATAATAAGATCTTTTTAATTGAAGTGAAATGGGAAAATGAAGATACACTGGCTGCATCAAAACTGTATTCTTTTTTGGGTAAAATAAATTCAAAAATCGAAGGGACTTTAGGGATTTTTATTTCATATAATGAATTAAAACAAAATTTTATTAATTCAGTACGAAATGGAATTAGGCAGAACTGCATTCTTATTCATGGTCAACAAAATATTGAAGATATAATTGATGAAAAAGTAGATATTGAAGATTTTATTGAATATTGCTTTATTCAAGCTTCGACAAGAAATGTTGTAGAAATATCTACCTCTGAATTTATTTTATTGCCAATAATAAAATCAAAAAAGAAAGCATCACAACAAACAAATGCAAAAACTAAAAATTGGTTAACTATTTACAATAGTCTAGTTGGAAAAGATTCTGTTCAGAATTTCTCAGCAAACATAGCAGCATATTATACTTCAGATTTAGAATTAAGCAAAAAGTTGTTAGATATCTATAACACTTTACAATTTGATATACCAACTAAAGTTAAGTTCAATAAGCTAATTGAAAAACTAATTGCTGAGGAAAAGGACGAATTTACTTCAATCTTGTCTCAAAAATTAAAAGGAAACGATTGGTTATCCTATGCTGATGAGCATTTCTGTATTCTTTTACAGAAATATGAATTAGACTTTCATAATGATGATAGGAAGCTAATAATTGAAAATGTTACATCAGTATTGGGTAATAGCAGTTGGGAATCTGAAAATAAAGCCACATATGTTATCGATATATTTTACGCTAAACTTACAAAGACAGAAAAGGAAAGTCTACTAATAAAGTTTCTCGAAATTTATTGTGATAAAACACGAATGGAAAAATTTCCTCAAAAGCAATTTGCACAAAAATTGTACTCAGAGCACAAAAACAAAGATTACTTACCAATTATTAAAACGGAATTAATTGATGATTTGAAAGCAATAAAAATTTTGGAAGAAATGCATCTTAAAGAAGGTTTTAAACAACTTGAATTAAAAGATGAAACCTTAACAACCTTTGCTAGAAAATATCATAAAATTTTTGAGGATAATTCACATGATATTAAAGCATTTTTTGAAGAAGAATACAAAAAATTATGAGCCTACAACCCGAACAAGTTTTAGAAAACAAACTCGTTGAACAACTACAAAAGTTGGGATACGGTTTTGCAAAGATAACAGACGAAGAATCCTTAATTGCCAATCTAAAAAGCCAATTAGAAAAGCACAACAACATAAAATTTACCCAAAAGGAATTCACCAAAGTTTTGAATATCCTTAGCAAAGGTTCTGTTTTCGAAAAAGCTAAAACACTTCGCGAGAAGCAACACATTATTCGCGATAATGGCGATAATCTTTATTTTGAATTTATAAACACCGAACATTGGTGCCAAAATGAATTTCAGGTTACGCAACAAGTTACCATCGAGGGTACATACAAAAACCGCTACGATGTAACTTTACTTATTAATGGTTTACCCTTGGTTCAAATTGAACTAAAACGCAAAGGGCTCGAATTAAAAGAAGCCTTTAATCAAACCAACCGCTATCAACGTCATTCCTATGGAGCAAACACGGGCTTATTTCAATACATTCAAATATTTGTAATCAGCAATGGGGTAAACACAAAGTATTATGCCAACAACCGCAACCAATCATTTAAGCAAACTTTTTTCTGGACAGATAAAGACAACAACCGCCAAACCAATATTCTGAATGGTTTTACCAGCGAGTTTTTAGAGCCTTGCCACATTTCAAAAATGATATGTAAATACATTGTGCTCAACGAAACCAATAAAATACTAATGGTGTTGCGTCCCTATCAATATTTTGCAGTCGAGGCATTAATCGACAGGGTAATGCACAGCCGCAAAAATGGCTACATATGGCATACCACAGGTTCGGGCAAAACATTAACCTCATTTAAAGCCGCTCAAATATTAACCAAATTACCCAAGGTTAAAAAGGTAGTTTTTGTAGTCGACCGCAAAGACCTCGATTATCAAACCAACAAAGAATTCAATAGCTTCCGTAAAGGATGTATCGATGGTACCGACAACACCAAGCAATTAGTTACACAGTTTTCCGACGATACAAAACTGATTGTCACCACCATTCAGAAACTAAACACTGCCATTAGCAAAAAGCGCTATCTGTCAAAAATGGAAGAACTACAAGACGAACGCATTGTTTTCATTTTCGATGAATGCCACCGCTCACAATTTGGCGATACACATAAACGCATAAATAGCTTTTTCAACAACCCACAAATGTTTGGCTTTACAGGCACACCTATTTTTGCCGAAAATGCCTCAAAAAACGATTTGGGTAAACGTACAACCAAAGATTTATTCACAAAGAGTTTACACAAATATCTAATTACCGATGCCATTAAGGATAGCAATGTGCTTAAATTCTTGGTAGAATATGTGGGCAGATACAAATTTCGTACAGACAGGGAATGCCCTGTCTCCGAGAACGAAATAGACATAGAGGTAGAAGCTATTGACACCAAAGAGTTAATGGAATCGCCCATCCGTCTCGAAAAAATTGCAAATTACATTATTGCAAATCACAATCGCAAAACACACAATAAAGATTATTCAGCCATGTTTTGTGTAAGCAACATCGAAACGTTGGTTAAATACTACGATATATTCCAGAAAAAGAAAGAAGAAGGTTTACACGATTTAAGAATTGCCACCATTTTTTCGTATGCAGCCAACGAAGACGATGCCGATGCCGACGGTTCAATTCCCGATGAAATGGCTATGGCTGCCGAACCTATAGGTGCTTATGGTTTATCAGCACATAGTCGCGAAAAACTCGACGAATACATTAGCAATTACAATAAAATGTATGGCTCAAACTTCTCAACCAAAGACAGCCAAACCTTTTACAATTATTACAACGATATATCTCAAAAGCTAAAAGACAGAGAGAAGAAACCCGAAAAACTAAAAAACAGAATCGATATTTTACTGGTGGTTAATATGTTTTTAACTGGCTTTGATGCAAAAAAGGTAAACACCCTTTACGTAGATAAAAACCTAAAATACCACGGATTAATTCAAGCCTATTCGCGTACCAATCGAATTATAAACGAGCAAAAATCACAAGGTAACATTGTGGTTTTCCGCAACCTTAAAAAAGCAACCGATACGGCTATTACGCTTTTTAGCAAGAAAGAAGCCATTGAAGAAATCATCATGCAACCTTACAAGGAGTATGTTATTAAATTCAACGCTGCTTTTATCGATTTATTAAAAATTGCTCCAACAGTTGATAGTGTAAACGATTTGGCTAACGAAGCCGATGAATTAAAATTCATTCAGGCCTTCAGAGCGTTGTTACGAATTAAAAACGTGCTAACCACTTTTTCAGAATTCAAGTGGGAAGATTTATCCATGACCGAGCAGCTATTCAATAATTACCGTAGCAAATACCTCGATTTATGGCAAAAGGTAAAATTCGACCATCAGAAAGAAAAGGTTTCCATACTTAACGATGTTGATTTTGAACTGGAATTAATCCACCGCGATGAAATTAACGTCAACTACATATTAAAGTTATTGGCGGCATTGAAAGATGCCACCAAAGAAGAACACGAAAAGAAGAAACAAGAAATACTCGATATACTTTCAGGCGAAGCCCAATTGCGTAGCAAGAGAGAGTTAATTGAAAAGTTTATTCTTAAAAATTTACCAATAATTGATGACTCTGATAATGTTCCTGAAGAATTTGAAAAATTCTGGAACGAAGAACAACAGAAAGCATTTCAAGCCTTGGTAAAAGAAGAAAATCTTTCATCTGACAAAGCTGAAAAATTAATTCAAAATTACCTTTATGCCGAGCGTGAACCCCTTCGTGATGAAGTACTTGAATTAATTATTGGCGAACAACCCTCGGTATTAATGCGTAAAAAAGTTGGCGATAGAATTCTGAGTAAAGTGGTCGGTTTTGTTGAGACTTTTGTAAATGGAATAACAGGGAATTAGTTATACCAATACTTACTTCATCTGTACTTAACCATGTTTCACATGTACTCCTGCATGAATAGTCTGTACATGTCAATGTTTTCAATGTACTGTTTTAGCCCCTTAAATAGTTTGACTAAAATATAGATTAAAATCTATACTTTTATGATTATGAAAAAAAGAACATTTACAAAAGAACAATACTTCGGTAGATTTTAATATAATCATCTGATTATCAGTAAAATAAATCAAATAAAATTAGGTTAAAACCTT
>JAEINW010000128.1 GCA_016342715.1 Salinivirgaceae bacterium
TTTGTTGCAGAAATCAATAAAAAAAACTGGCAGGGTTTCATCGGAATAACTGGCAGGGTATCATCGGAATATCAAAATAATGAATACAAAAATAAAAAAGAGACTAAATATACTTCCTCTAACCTTTAATTTTATGGAAAAGCAAGAGCTTGAAAAAAAAAGAACGAATATAAATTTTAAGATAAAATCTGATAATTCAAGATGTATTATTACCAAATTGTATCATAAACCCGTTAATCAATTATTTAATTTTGAAAGCACAAAGCAATTTTAATTTTTGGCCAAATTGTTTTTTAGTCAATGGTTTCCAAAGGATTTTAATCCAAGATGTTCAAAAAGGTGTACATACTTTTTTAGAGAGAAGTACTATTGATAATTCTATAAATAAGTATGGTTATTTTAATTCAAAACAACAACACTCATTTTCTAATTTGTCACTTGCTATAAGATATCCTGTTTTAATATCTAATGCCGAAATATGCTTAACAGATAAAATTGAATATGAAGAAGTTTTTAAAACGCTGGAAAATATTAACTGTAAAGCTATATACATACGCATTTTAGATTCTTCATCATCTATAATTAGTCTTTTCTTTCAGCTAATTAATAAGTATGCATTTCAGTCTGTTGAATTAGCAATAAATTATTCGGAAGAATCATATGATATTATTAGTTCGCAGATTTTAAATACAAATAACATTAATAGTATTTTCTTCTTTTCGGCACCTAATAGAGGTTATATTCCTAGAGATAACGAGCAAAAGTTTAATTTGTTTTTCACTAAGGAAAGCATTAATGAAAGTACATGTGGTAATATTTCAGAGTATTATCAAACAAATAATCTATCTTTTTATACCGAATCGCAACATTACAATACTTGCTTAAATCGTAAGGTTTGTATTGATGAAAATGGTTTTATAAAAAACTGCCTTTCCATTGACGAGCATTATGGGAATATTAATGAAGTGGATTTAAAAGAAGTGGTTCAATCTGAAGAATTTCAGAAACTTTGGCACATTAAAAAAGATGAAATAAAAGTATGTAAAGATTGTGAATTTAGGCATATGTGCATGGATTGTCGGGCTTTTATTAAAAACCCCAATGATATATACTCTCAACCCTCAAAATGCCATTACAACCCCTACATAGCAAAATGGAAAGGGCAAGAAGGCTACATTAGCGTTGAGGATTGGCAAAAACTACAAGCAAAAAAGGTGGAGGATTAAACCTTTGTGTAACTTTGGGCTTCTTTGAGAAACTTTGCATAATAATTAAATTATTTATACCCAAATTGAGCGATTCTCGCTCACGATTTAGTTCTTGTAAGTATTTCACTGCACTTTGTTTGTGAAACACTACAATCTCTACATCGGGGTTAACTCTAAGTAAAGCGCTTGTTCGCTATGCTCCAATCGCTCAACTTAGATTATATTCAACTTAATCCTTTTGTTAAAAAAATAAAAAATGAAACAGCTGATATTTATACTCTTCTTAATTTCAATAACCCTAACAACCCAAGCTCAACCCGATTCAACCATAATAAAACAAATTCAGGGTTTAAGAGCGCAAGTAAACTATACAGAAATTCTTACTCTTTTAAGCCAAGAGAAAAATAATGATGAACACGATTTGTGGCTGAATTATCAGTTGGCATGCTACCAATCGTTGCTTAAAAACGAAAAAGAAGCTTTCAAAAACTTATATCGTTCCATAAAATTGGGAGCAAAAGGCGAAGATATTTTAACAGATAGCGATTTTGAAAATCTTCATGTATTACCGGAATGGCAAAAAATTAATGATACCCTTGATGAAATTTATTTAGAAAAGAATCCAAACATTTCTAATACAGTTTTAAGTGTTGAATTATGGCATATGTACATAGAAGATCAACGTTTTCGCACTTTAGGGAAAAATTATAAAAAGCCAATGTTAAAGTTTGGAACACAAGAATATACAGCGTTTAACGATGAGCAAAATAAATTAGTTGAGGCTCGCAAAAAGCGTTTGAAACAAATTATTAAACACTATGGCTGGCCAGGCTACTCAATGGTTGGTAAAGAGGCTGCCGATGCTGCATTTTATACTTTCCAGCATTCTAGGCGTAAGTACCTAAAAAAATATTTGCCATATATGGAAAAAGCTGCCATGATGGGTGAAGCATCAAAAGCCAATTATGCTAAAATGTACGATAGGCTGTTAATGTATTCAGGCAAAAAACAAAGCTATGGAACACAATTGGTAAGTTCTGGGAGCTTAGATAAAGCGGGCAATTATGTGAGAGGTGTTTGGCAATTTCATCCCATTGCTGATTTTGAAACGGTAAACGAACGCCGTTTAAAAATGGAATTAGAGCCCATTGAAGATTATGCTAAAAGTAAAAATATTGAATACAATCCAAATGCTAATATTAAAATGGAAAAGTTTTAATAGTTTATGTCCAAAACAACCTTTATTTTTAGTCTATACCTTCGGGTGAATTTTACAAGCCGTACCACGACTTAAAGTCGTTGCACGGCTAAACTCTCAACTTAACATAATAATATTTCCAAAGCAAAAATATTCATCATTCAACTCCCCGTATAGCTCATATTATTAGGCGGTTAAATTATACCTGACAAAAGTCATGTTCTCAAAGCGATACGTTTTGCCCCTTTTTGCAATTAATATATAGAAGCACATAATTACTATCGCTTTGCCATTGCTGACATGTTCGGTGAACGATGTCAGAATGGTTTGCAGAAATGAATATTTAAATCTGTCATCGTCGAATGACATGACAGCATTTAAGAAACAAAAAACAATACAATGAATGAACTTAAACCTTAGACATTGCCCACAAATTTATTAGAAAATTGCAAAGTAATAGTACAGGAACACGAACCGAATTAGCTACTTATTTAGGTATAACACCTTGTATGGTAAATACCTATAAAAGGAAAATTGAGCACCTATATCATTTAAATATTTACTATAGCAGGCAAAAATGCACCTATTACTTAAATGAAATTGATCGCGAAAAATTACCCCCCCCCTTATTAAGAAACGTTATAAATTACATGAAAATGCAAAGTAAAGTGTGGGTATACCGAAGGAGCTTATATTTGTAACCCAAAACCAAGTTAGGGCCCAAGGAGGTTTTATTATTTAATAATTTAAAATTTAAGAAAATGAAAAAAATTAAATTAACAAACATTCAGACTTTGAATAATAGTGAAATGAGTTGTGTAAAAGGTGGTGGTAAATGTAAAGATAACACTTACTGTGGAAATGGAACAAAAACACCTGGCAAATTACGTTGTAGGTTAGCCAATCTAATGGAAACACTTACAAATGGCTAGTATTAATATTTTTAAAAGGAAGGAGTAATTCTTTCCTTTTATTTGTTTTTTATTTTTTCATTAACCTCTCCTTTAAATATTTAAAATATCAGCTTATATATTTTATAATTCAAATAAATCAGAATGAATTCGTCAATAATTTTTAAAAGCAGTCAAGAAAACAACTATTTGTATAGCACAGCTAAAAAGCAGTTTTTTTATTTACACCCTATTTTGGAATACATATATAATATTGAAAAGGAGGGTATTAATATTCCTATGTATTTAAAAGATTTAAATACGAATATTGATATAGATAGTTTTGGCAGTTGCACAAAAGAAAATCTTATCTATTATTACGACAAATACTTATTATATAGGCAGAAAGGGTATTTTGGAACAGAGTCTAATTCACCTTCAAAACATAAAGAATTTACTGGTGAGTTAATAAAAAAAGAATTAGCAAATAGCGTGCAAATATTATTTGAAGTAACAAATGCATGCAATTTAAACTGCACATATTGTGGCTATAGCAATTTATATGAAGGTTATGACAAAAGAGAAGATGAAAATCTTGATATTGATTCTGCCAAAAAATTTATTGATTACATGATCACCTTGCGTAATTCCAAATATTACAAAAGTTTGAAAAAAAATATCGCAATAAGCTTTTATGGTGGTGAACCCTTGTTAAATTTTAAATTCATTGAAGAAATTGTTCAATATACAAGAACAAAAAAGCACCTAATAGACAACTTTGAATTTTGGATGACCACAAATGGCGTACTTTTGAATAAGTACATGGATTTTTTGGCTAAAGAAAAATTTAAATTAATGATAAGTTTGGATGGAGACGGTGATCAAAATTCCTACAGAGTTGATCATGGTAATAAAAATTCTTTTGATAGAGTATATAAAAACATCTCGCTTTTAAAAGAAAAACATTCAGAATACTTTGAAAATACGGTAACATTTAATACTGTACTGCATGATAGAAATTCTATTAAAGATGTAGCAGAATTTTTTAATAAAGAATATGGAAAAATACCTAATTTTTCACCGTTGACAGACAATGGTATAAGAGAAGATAAAAAAGAAGAATTCAACAAAATATATAAGAACTTTGCAAAGGATAGTAAACAATTAAAATATTACCCAGAATTGGAACAAAAAATGCATTTTGAACTTCCAGAGGCTAGGATTACTAAAGAAACTTTGACAGAAAAAAGCAACTTTAGTTTTAAAAATTATAATGAATTGTTAGGAAATGGTCAATACGATTCATTTTATTTAACTGGTACTTGTATTCCATTTTCAAAATCAGCATTTGTTTTAGTAAATGGAAAAATTTTGCCATGTGAACAGATTAGCCACCAGTTTGAACTCGGAAGAATAAATAAACATGAAATAAGCATAAATTTTGATGAGATAGCCCAACAGTATAACAAATACTTTAATCAAATAGCAAAGCAATGTAAAAGTTGTATAGAATATAAAACATGCAAAAATTGTATTTTTCAATTAAAATTTAAAGATGGAAAATTTGTGTGTCATCAAAGTACAAGCTTAGAAGAAACAGTTTGGAGTTTTTCTAAAACTTTCGATTATTTGGAAAATAATTCAAGAAATTATAAAAAATTAGTTTATGGTGGAGATATTAAATAAAGCACAATGGTTCATATTAGAGCCTACCGTATTCATTTCAATCAAGAATAACAATACTTTATTTTACAATACACTAAATAGTTCCATTTTGGAATATAGCGACAAACAGATTCTTGAAATTGCCAACATGCTTTGTTCAGAAGAAAATTTATATGCCATAAGCCTATCCGAAACGCAGTTGAATGATATTAATGTAAGGAATTTCATTAATGACATTCGTAATAATTTTATGGGAGATATTGTACCTACGGATATTTCAAAAAAGAAACCCGTTCAAACAATGCCATTTCTGGAAATTAGAAATGATATTAACGGCATTTTACATGAGATAGAAACTGGTGATTATACTGATGCAGAATCATTAGAGCTACTTGGTAAGGATGTTGTAAGTCAATTAAACCACTTGGATTTATTTATTACAGACCATAGTTCAGTTACTTACAAAAAGCCAAATATTCTGTCATGTGCTTATAAACAATTTACTATGAATTTCTTAGAATGCGATAGCTCTGTTAAAAATATTTTGAACCTTGAAACTATAAAAAAAATAATTGACGATTTATTCATTAGCAATCTTTCATCTATTAATATTCTTGGAGGAAATATTTTCGAACATCCAGAAATTTCAGAGATATTATCTTTCCTAAATAAAACAAGCTATTATAAAAACTACTATTGCAATTATGAAGATATTATTGCTTTAAAAGATGAATGTTTGTTACATAAACTAGCAAACAACTTAAATAGTTTAACTGTAAATATATGTAGACCAATAAACAAGAAAGTTGTTTTTGGTTTATTTAAGGAGCTAAACAATTTAAGTGGACTTAGAAAACTTGAATTTCAGGTTATGATAGAAAGCGAAGATGATGTTGCTTTTTTTGAGGCCATATTTAGCGAAACACCAGATATAAATTGTAGATACATGCCATTTTTTAACGGAAATAACCGAACTTTATTTGAGGATGGCGTATATCTTGACAAAGAAGATCTGATTGAATCTGCTTATGATGAATATCGCATCTTTCAAAATATGTCTCTGAACACCAACTATTTTGGCAAGTTAACAATAAACAGCAGGGGTGATATATATAGCAACGTTAACTTAGACAAGCTTGGAAATATAATTAATAATAAATTTGCCGATGTAATATTCAATGAAATTAAAAGTAAAAAAGCCTGGAGGAAAACAAGATCAAGTGTACAGCCTTGCAAAGATTGTACTTATAATATTTTATGCCCGCCTATTTCTAATTATGAATATACTTTAAACAAATTTAATTCATGCAAAATAAGATGAGCAAAAGAGTTTGTTTAAAAAGTTTGATATGCTTGTTAATCGTGCTTCTTTCATTAAATCAAAAGGAGCTTTTTGCTCAAGATAGCGTTACTATTTATGGTACAATATTAGATAAAGAAACTCAAAAACCTATACCCTTTTCAAATGTTCAAATAGAAAATGAACCCATTGGTGTAATATCTAATGAAGATGGAAAGTTTAAAATTTCCATTGATCGAAAGTATAAAGACTCTAATTTATTGATTTCTCTTATAGGCTACACTTCAAAAACAATAAAAATTAGTAATATTAAAGAATCAAGTAATATATTAATATCACTTTCAAATAAGACTTTTCATATTGATGAAATTCAAATAAAACCCAAAATTGCCAGTGAGATTGTTGTTGAAGCTATTGATAATATCCCAAACAACTATCCTAAAGACAATATTAACTTTAGTGCTTATTATAGGGAGTTGATGCAAGAAAATAATAAATATATTTGGATGGCTGATGCAGCCTGCGAATTTTACATAACTCCGTATAGTGATGACTATAATGAAAACGAGAGTGTCAAACAATTCTATGATGCTAGCACATTTAGGTCAGGAACGAAAGGATACCCCCTATGGCAGATTTATGATAACAGTTTCACAGACCCGAATGATCATGTTAAAATCATTGAATCACGATCAAGCGACAATCAAAGTCAGTCAATTTCAAAATTTGATATTATGGGTGGGCCTATGGGCCTTTTGGCTTTGGATAAGGTTAATTACAATCAAGCGTTTTTATCAAAAGGGCAGGTTAATAAATATGTTTATCACTTAGATACCATTACAAATTATTTGGATCGACGTATATATATTATTTCGTTTAATGCGAAAAAAAAGCAATATATGGCCTATAAGGGACAATTGTATATTGATGTTTTAAGCAAGTCGATTATAAAAATTGAATATGAATCGGATTTAAGTAAAACCAATAAAAGCAGCAGTTTTAAAATTGATAGGTACGATTATTACAATAGTAAACGAATACGAGATTATATTAACTATAATAAACAAGAAGTAAATATTGAATACAGGTTAATAGATACAGTTTGGTATTTGAACTATATTAAAGAAAACAGAGAAATAGATTACACTTATAAGAAGGAAAATATTACTCAAACCATAAAAACAAACCGGGAATTGTTGGTTAATAATACTATTACAAATAATGTTATAAAAATTAAGCCAGATGAAATTTTCAAAAATAATAAATCAAGTGTATTGTTTGAAAACAATCTCACCTATAATGAGAAGTTTTGGAATCATTATAATTTAATATTAGCATCAAATGAATTAGATAATATTAAGAAAGATCTTGAAGAAAACACTAAACTATCTGAGCAATTTCAAAGATTAAAAATTGATACCCTAAGACCTCCTGTTGCAAAAACAATTCCTTTTTGCGATACGGTGTATGATGATATTAGAATTGATAATTACCATTGGCTAAAAGACATAACGGATAAAGATGTATTAAAATATATTAACAATGAAAACGATTATACCAATAATTATTTTGTGCCAATTAGAGAACTGCAGCGATCAATTTATTATGAAATAAAATCGAAACTTGATATTGAAATAAATTATCCGGATAGTATAAAAAAGGGATCTTACATTTACTATTGGCGCACAGAAAATGGTAAAGATTACGATTTGCTTTTTAGACGAAAAAATGAAAAAGGATCGAAAGAAGAGCTTTTAGTCGATGAAAATGAATTGGCTAAAAACAGTACATATTTCAATTTAACAGATTGGCATATAAGTGATGATAATAAAACTTTCGTTTATGGAATTGACTATACTGGTGAATTTAAACTAAAGTATTATTTTTTAGACATCGATAGTAAAATTATTATTGATTCCTTATATGATATTCAGAATTTCACCTATTCAAAAACAGGGGAATGTTTTTTATATACAAAATCAGATTCTACTCTCAGAAACTACAAAGTTTATTTGCATTATTTACGAACTGCTCAGGATTCTGATAAAATGATATACCATGAAAAAGACACAGGATACGACTTGTATTTAAAAAAAACCACTTCAGAAAAATATATGAAGATACTTTCTTCTTCTAGTTCTATAAATAATAGCGATAAGAATTTTTTAATAGATTTTTATTCAGAAGAACCAAATTTAGTTCAATTGCCTTCTGAAATATTAAAAAATAGCTATGAAGTAAACCATATTAACCACAAATTTTACTTTTATTTAAAAAACAACAAACAATTAATTTCATGTGATTCAGTAAGTGATATCTTTAATAATAATTTTAAATTGGAATACCAATCTGACAAAGATGCTTTTTTATCATACCGTGTTTTTAAAGATTACATAGCAATTCTTGAAAGAAACCAGATGTTGTATGAAATAAGAATAAAAAATATTCATACAAACGAAATCGAATCTTTAGATTTTAAAGAAGCTACTCATGGTATTTCTTTTCCGGCAAATCAATCGTTTTCTGACAATAAACTAATATTTCGTTATTCATCATTAAAAACGCCATTGATTAAATATGAATTAGATTTAAATACAAAAAAGAAAAAAACAGTATATAAAAAAGAGATAAACAATTATGATCCGAATAAATATAAAACCAAATTATTATGGGTTACTGCAGAAGATTCAGTAAAAATTCCCGTATCAATTGTGTATAAAAAAGATATTAGATTAAAAGATCACAATTTTTTATATCTAACAGCTTATGGTTCTTATGGAAAGGCTTATCCAACATCTTTTAATGGAGTAAATTTAAGTTTAATTGATAGAGGTTTTATTTTTGCTATTGCACATATTCGTGGAGGTTCCGAACTTGGCCAAAATTGGGATACCTCTGGAAGTTTGTTGAATAAAAAAACTACGTTTAATGATTTCATATCATGCTTAAATTACTTAATTCAAAACAACTATACCGATACAAATAAAATTGCAATAGAAGGAGGAAGTGCTGGAGGTTTACTTATGGCATATGTGGCCAATAATACACCTAATTTGGTAAATACCATAATTTTAAGTCATCCCTTTGTTGATGTCACAAATTCATTGCTTGACACTACTGATGCTTTTAGTGCTGCTGCTTTTTGTGTTTTTGGAAACCCAGCTATCAAAAAGTATTATAACTATATTAATTCTTATTCACCCTATGATAATATAAAGAAACGAAACTATCCAAATATGTTATTTACAGGAACCATGCAGGATCAGCAAGTAAAATATTGGGAAGCTTCTAAAATGGTTGCAAAATTAAGAACTCATAAACAAGACAATAATGTTTTGTTGCTTAAAACCGAAATGAATGGAAACCATTTTGGAGGTTCAGGGAAATATTCATACTGGAATGAAAGTGCTTTTACGTTTGCATTTATATTACATAATTTGAATTTAAAGTAAATTAACATAAAGGTTGCAATTGAGATTTATAAAACTTTTAATATTGGTAGAAATAGTGCAATGTTGGCTAAAAAGATGAGGAGCTAAAATCGAGTTAAATTCCATTGAAGATTATGCTAAAAGTAAAAATATTGAATACAATCCCAATGCTAATATTAAATTGGAAAAGTTTTAATAGTTTATGTCCAAAACAACCTTTATTTTTAGTCTATACCTTCGGGTGAATTTAACAAGCCGTACCACGACTTAAAGTCGTTGGATGGCTATGAAAGGATATTTAAAATAATAAGCAATTCTATCAACCAAACATTATTGTTATATTTACCCGTCGAATTTAATAACCAATGCTTGGCGTCTTGGCGTCAAGGCTAGAAACTGATTAAAAATTGTCAAAATTCCCATTCTATAAACAACTCGATGCCATGGATTGCGGGCCAACCAGCTTAAAGATGGTGGCTGAACATTATGGTAAAAAATTTAAGGTACAAACCTTACGCGAAAAAAGCTTTATTACTCGCGAAGGCGTTAGTATGTTAGGTATTAGCGATGCTGCTGAGGCCATTGGTTTTAGAACCATGGGAGTTAAAGCAACGCTTGAAAAGTTATTGGAAGAGCAGCCTGTACCATTTATTGCCCATTGGAAACAGAATCATTTTGTAGTGGTTTACAAAATGTCAAAAGGTAAAATTCATGTTTCCGATCCAGCGCATGGTCATGTGGTTTACACCTACGAAGAATTCAAAAAATGTTGGGCAACCACAAAACAAGATGGCGAAGATGTGGGAATTGCTTTATTGTTAGAGCCAACACCTGCTTTTTACGAGATGAAGGGTGAGGAGCGAAGTAGAGCTTCCTTTGGCTTTTTATTACAATATTTACGTCCACATAAAAAGTTTTTGGTTCAGTTGGCACTCGGAATGTTGCTGGGAAGTATGTTGCAACTAATATTCCCATTTTTAACCCAAAGTGTGGTCGATGTGGGTATCAATACACAAAACTTAAGCTTTGTATATTTGGTGTTAATTGCACAATTGGTATTGTTTATTGCCCGTATGTCCACCGATTTTATTCGTGGCTGGATTTTACTCCACATAAGTACTCGCATTAATATTTCATTAATTTCCGACTTTTTAATTAAGTTAATGAAATTACCGGTTGGTTTTTTCGATACCAAAATGATTGGTGATTTGATGCAACGCATTGGAGACCATCATCGGATTGAAAATTTTCTAACTTCCGAATCCCTAAATATTCTATTCTCATTCGTTAACCTGATAATTTTTGGAGCCGTATTGGCTTTTTATAGCGTTCAAATATTTATTGTTTTTTTAATTGGGTCGCTACTTTATATAGGGTGGATTCTTCTTTTTATGAAAAAGCGTCGCGATCTCGATTTTAAGCGTTTCCAACAAGCATCAGATAATCAAAGCAATTTATTTCAGTTAATTACCGGGATGCAGGAGATAAAACTGAATAATTGTGAAAAACAAAAACGTTGGGAGTGGGAACGTATTCAGGCAAAATTATTTAAGGTGAGCGTTAAGGGATTGGCTTTGAGCCAGTATCAACAAGCGGGTTCGGTATTTTTTAACGAGGGAAAAAATATTCTTATCACATTTATTGCTGCGGCATCGGTTATTAAGGGAGATATGACCTTGGGTATGATGATGGCTGTGCAATACATTACCGGACAATTAAACTCACCCATTGGCCAGATGATTTCATTTATGCAAAGTACCCAGGATGCAAAAATTAGTTTGGAACGCTTGGGCGAAATTCATGATAAAGATGATGAAGAAGATCCTGATCAGGAGAAAATTGCAGAGTTGCCAAGAATAAAGGATATTCATATTGAAAAGTTAATGTATCAATACGAGGGGCCACATTCTCCAAAAGTATTGGACGACATAAATTTGCATATTCCTGAAAATAAAATAACAGCTATTGTAGGAGCTAGTGGAAGTGGTAAAACCACTTTAATTAAACTTATATTAGGATTTTATCCTGCTGTTGAAGGAACCATTAATGTTGGTAATTCGGAGCTTACAAATTACAGTCAGCGAATGTGGCGCGATAAGTGTGGCGTGGTAATGCAAGATGGCTTTATTTTTTCTGATTCAATTGCTAATAATATTGCAGTAAGCGATGAATCGGTAAATAAGGAAAAGTTATTGAATGCTGTTAAAATGGCTAATATACAAGAGTTTGTTGAAGGTTTGCCATTGAGTTATAATACAAAAATAGGTCAGGAGGGGAGTGGAATCTCGCAAGGACAAAAACAACGAATGCTCATTGCACGAGCTATTTATAAAAATCCCGAATATATTTTTCTCGACGAAGCTACCAATGCCTTGGATGCCAATAACGAAAAGGTAATTATGGAAAACTTAAATGAGTTTTTTAAAGGTAGAACCGTTGTGGTTGTGGCTCATAGGTTAAGTACTGTTAAAAATGCCGATCAAATAATAGTTTTAGATAAAGGAAAAATTGTTGAAGTGGGAAATCATATGGAGCTAACAAAAAAGCGTGGTGCTTACTATGAATTGGTTAAAAATCAATTGGAACTGGGGAACTAAACTGTAAAGGCGCTGGGGCGCAAAGAAAACCATAATAATTATTTAGAATTGTTAAATGGATAAATTGTTTGAAATATGGAGTCAAAAGAAAAATACCTGAAACTGAATGACATTAATTCATATAAAATGGCTTTTCATTTATCGAACTATATTTGGGATATTGTAATTTCATGGGATTATTTTGCAAAAGATACTGTAGGTAAGCAATTTGTTCGTTCAATTGATTCAGTTTCTGCAAATATTGCCGAGGGTTTTGGTCGATATCATAAAAAGGATAAAATAAAGTTTTACAGATATGCATTTGGATCACTATTAGAATCGAAGGATTGGAATCAAAAATCAAAAATTAGAAAATTGTTAAATGAAGAGCAATATCAACATGTTTTTGAAGAGCTTGATAAGCTGCCAAAAGAAATACATGCATTAATTAAATATACAAATGATAAATTAACAATTTAACCATTTTGCAATTTGTTATTGTTGAAACCAAAAATGTAAACATCTGTAATTTAGCAATTAGAAATATTAATGGAAGAAGAATTAAATAATATAGAATTACGGTCAGAAGAGGTTCAGGAGATAATGGGCCATATACCAGCAAGTATTATTCGCTATGGTATAACTATCATATTTTTAGTAATATTTGTGGTTTTTGCAGGAAGTTTTTTCTTTAAATATCCTGATATTTTAACAGCTCCGATTGAGGTGGTAACGGAAAATCCTCCGGCAAGTATCGTTGCAAAGGCAAACGGAAACTTATCGTTTGTTTTTGTGCAAGATTCTCAAGCAGTTGTCCATAATGAGGTATTGGGGGTTATTAAAAATGCAGCTAATTATTCCGATGCTTTATTTTTAAAGCAAGTTGTTTCTGATGAAAATATTAATCCATTTGACTCTTTATTTCTTTCTTCATTTCCCGATACCTTGCAATTAGGAGATATTCAGAATAGTTATACTTCTTTCTTGAAACTAAAAAAAGATTACTTTCAGTTTAAGTCACTTGATTATTATCCAAAAAAAATAGCATCCTTAAAAAGGAAAAGTATTGAACTGGGAAAATATGCGCAGTTAATGCAAAATCAGGCAAACTTAAAAAAGAAAGATTATGCCTTAACGGAGAATCAATTTAAAAGAGATTCTACTTTATTTATAAAAGATGTTATTTCGCTATCGGAATATGAAGCATCGCGAAAAAATTTATTGCAAAACGGACTATCTTACGTGAGTTCAAAGTCGGCAGTTGTGAATACAAATATTCAATTGCAAGAGCTTTTTCAACAAATTATTGATTTGGAAATTGATTATTCGAGAGAGTATAAGGGTTTTCAAAATAGTTTAAATGAATCTTTTCAAAATTTAAAAAGCAGATTAGCGTGGTGGACCGATTCTTATTTATTGGTTTCTCCTATCGATGGTATAGTTGCTTTTAATAAAATTTGGAGTAAAAATCAATTTATTCAAGCGGGCAATGAAGTTTTTACAGTCGTGCCAGGTGAACGGTCACAGATAATTGGAAGAATAACCATGGCAGCTCAAGGAGCAGGGAAATTAAAACGCGATCAAAAGGTAAATATTAAATTTAATACCTATCCTCATCAGGAATTTGGAATGATAACCACAAGGGTTTCTAATATTTCTCTTGTACCTTCTGAAGAAAAATATATAGTTGAGGTTTTGTTGCCTGACACCTTAATTACAAATTATGGTTTCTTGTTACCTTTTAGCCAGAAAATGGCAGGAACGGCTGAAATTATTACTGAAGACCTTCCATTAATAGTGCGTTTATTTAATCCATTAAAATCGATTCTTAAAAAGCATTTGGCTGAGCCTCCTGTACGCAAAGTGTCGGATGAAAGAAGAAGAGAATCAAGGAAATGGAAGCCATTCAAGAAAAAACAATTTTCAGATACATTGTCAAAAAGTTCTGAATTGTCACATGTTAAAGAAATCAAAAATGATCAAAGTTTAAAAGTTGCTGATAAAGAGAAGTCAAATAATACATACCATATTATAGCAGGAAGTTATATTGATCTTGAAAAAGCAAATAAAAATGTTAATGTATATTCCAGTAAAGGATATCAGGTAGAGTTAGTGAATTCAAATAACCGATATCGCTTATCGCTTTTTAAAACGAATAATAAAGAGGAAGCGCTCAAGAAAATCGGAAATATAAGAGCCTCAGAAAGCAATCAGGCTATTTGGATATTAATTCAACAATAATTTAATCAAAAGAATTCTTCGAGGCTTGCCTCGGGGATAGTCAACTTTAAAATTTTTCTCTATTTCGTGAAAATCAAATTATAAAAGCCAACTGTATTGGGTTAAAATCCAATATTTTTATTCTATGTGCATGCCTGGGATAGTTCAATAAATTTTCTGAAAAAAATCATTATGGTTATCCCTATGTCAACCTAAATTAAAAAATGTGGTTTAAAAAAGTCGGTTAATACATTCCGACAATTAATTGCCTGTAAGGCATATTTATTTCAGCCGGAGGCACTGCGGTATTGAACAGGTAAAAAATCGTTGCAGAAATATTAATGATACCCAAATTGAGCGATTAGCTATCGCTATTCTGCTCAATCGACTGAGTTATTGTAAGGTTTTTAAATTTTTCATT
>JAEINW010000129.1 GCA_016342715.1 Salinivirgaceae bacterium
ACTATTATTTTTATTTGTATTCACGAACTCGTTATCACTCGGTTGTTGCCTCACACGATTCTATTATTTCAAAGGTTTTCGGCGAACCCTCATCATAAAAGCTCATGTTTCAACTTGCTTATTTATTCATGTCCTTTTGTTGTTGTACCATATTTTAAACTCTATTAATGATGATGGTTTTATCTGTTTTTTTATAATGTTTAGCTGTTAAAATTAATGTTTTTTATCAAGAAATAACCGGAAGCTAGGAACTTCCGGTTTTTGAGAAAATTGATAAGAATTTACCATTTTTAAAACGGTGGTGTAGTAGGTGAGATTATTTTAAACCTTTTAAAGCTCTTGCGTATTCATATTCTGAATCAAGTTCATCGGCTAATCTTTTATATAAATACATAATTTCGTCGTTATTTTTTGGCAATACAGTTTGTATGTGTTGCAAGGCAATAGCTTTTTCAATGTCAACATCAATGTCGCCAGCAATTCGTAGCATTTTTAGTACTGCCATATTGTTTTGGAAGTTTTTATTTTGGCACATCATGCGAATTATTTCTTCTCGTCCCGAAGCGTGATCAATATCATCTAAAGCATCGAATAGTTGTTCCATAACTTCTTTGTTGTCAGGAATGTTTGCCAGTGATTCTCTAATTAGGGCAGATGCTCCATGTTTAAAATCTTCTTTTGCCAATTCTTCAACCACATAGTATAAGGCAGCATAACCTACTGCATCAAGTTTTTGTGCTTCAATAAGCTCCAATAACACCGTATATTTTTCCATGTTATTATCCATCGATTCAATAACTCCAAAATAAGCTTCAATTAGTTTTGGATCGTTAGTCATGCTGCTATGAAACTTACGAAGAGTAGTTGTTTTCTTTGTGTTTGCACTTTCGTATTTAACTTCTTTTAAAGTGCTTATAATATAGTCTTGGGCAATTTTTTCTTTTCCCGATAAATAATCCTTGTTCTCATATAGGTTTATTAATTCACGAGTTAAATATCTGTATGGACTGCTTAAAGATTCAACACTTCTTTTAAAAAGTTCTTTAGATTCTGTTTCGTCTGGGATATATTGTGAAGCTACTCTTAATACAGCTGCTTTTTCGCTGTCGTTTGTAAATTTAGTAGCGCTTTCGCAGAGAGCATTGAAAACAATAGCTTCTAATTTTTGATTTTTTAACAGGGGCTTTAATATATTGCCTTTTTCTGAATTAATTGACATTCCATCAATTACTCTAAAATAATCGCGGTAATTATTCTTGTTAATTGGGTGTTTTGTTTGAAAAGCTCTCAAGGTATTCCCTCTTTCTGTATTATAATCGAGGCTTGCTGTGGTTTCTAAAAATTCTTCCATTAAAACTGATGATAAGTTATAAGTGTTAAGAATATATCGTAACATCGATCCTTTGGTACTATTTGAACGTACTTTTGCTAATGCTTCAATAAAATCTTTTAATTCATCATCGTTCATTTTTACATTATCAAGCAGAACTTTATAATATAAATATGCATTGTCATTTGATGTCTGAACGATTGAATTATAAAAGCCCACGATAATAATGTTTGTAGAACTTCCTCCACCATTTTTAACATTTTCAGCTTCTTCAAGCGCGGCTCTCATACCTTTTTCATTATATATCCTGAGGGCTCTTTCTCTTCCGCCAATACCAGTTTTTACAATCAATTCAGGCATCAATGATTCCAACCATTCCTTTCCATCTTTATCATAGTTAGCTTCTTTTTTACCTTCAAAGTACTTTTTTGTCATATTTCCTTTGTTATCAGCACTAAGTTCTAATCTTCTTTTGTTGCCAAACGACGATTGTGTAATTACCAATTGACTTCCTGGAGTCATTGATTTAATGTCTTTGTCATCTTTAGTTAAGGTAATTATGCCTTTATAAGTTACTTCAAATTCCGAAGTATTCTTTTTTTCATAATACTTATGCTCTTTTAAAGTTCGTTGAGGTGGATTGTTTGTATTTGCCGATGCACTTAATACTCCTAAAAAAACTAGAATAAAAACAAATAGTAGTGCTATTGAGGTATAATGTGTTTTCATAATTATGTGGTTTTAAAAATTAATATTCAATTATTACGATTCAAAGATGCAGCGTGAAATTCATATAAAAAAAATGTTTGTAGTGAACCGTAAAATATGTGAGGTGAATTGTAATATTATTGAATGATTTGCAAAAAATAGCCCAAATATTGCGAAATTAGAAGCATTAAAATTATTTAATAAATGTGGATTTGTCCGAATTGTAAGCGAAAATTTAAGATAAAGAATCAAAGTCATAGTTGTGTGTTGATTCCTATTGAGAACCATTTTATTAATGTTGATGATCATGTGAAAAAGTGTTTTCTGGAATTAAAGAAAACCATTGATACCTGGCATTTTGTTAATGAAGTTTCAACACCAAGCGCAATACTTTATTCTATTAGGTCTAATTTTTTAGCTTTAAAGCCAAAAAAGAAATGGGTTGATATTGAATTTGTCCTTTCTGAAGAGATAGATGAGTTTCCAATTCATAAGGTAGTTCAAGCTTCAAAAGCTATGTTTGCACATTTTATACGAATTGAAGCGGTAAAAGAAGTTGATAGCCAGTTGATTAATTGGTTAAATATGGCTTATGAGCACAATATTGGTAGACTTATATAATTTGCGGTGCTTCGAATTTTGCACACTCGATTTAAATATTGTGATAAATTTATTTGATTCTAATTATCAGACAAACAGTAAGTTGTTTATTTAATGTTAAAAAGATTAAAATAAAGTTAAGAAAATATTTGCAAATACGTAAATAATCTGTAGTTTTGCATCGCTTTAAAACTAAGCACGGGGTATAGCACAGTCCGGTAGTGTACCTGGTTTGGGACCAGGGGGTCGTAGGTTCGAATCCTGCTACCCCGACAAAAAAGAAACAAATAAATTCAATTCCTTTCAAAACCTGCTAAATCAGCAGGTTTTTTTTTATCCTCTTTCGTAATTTTTCATTTTTTTCCTACTTTTGTTTCACCTATATTTCACTATACCCTAAAAAATGTTTCACCATGATGGAATCTTTTTCATTTAAATTTTACCTTAACAAAACCAAGAAACAAGGTGATAAATACAAAATTTACGGACGTTTAATTGTTAATCGCAAAAAAGCAGAATTTTCCACTCCACATTATATAGAAGAGAACAAATGGGATACTGCTAAGGGCAGGGCAAAAAGCAACACGGTTAATGATGACCTGTTGGAAATTGAAAATAAGATTAGAGCTATCCGAAGAAGATTAATTGATAATAATAAAACAGTATCATCAAATGCCTTGGTTCAATATTATAAAAATAAGAAAACATTTGATCATTATCTGATTCCCTATTTCGAGAAGTTTATACAGAACATGAAAGAGAAAAACGAGGTAGTTCAAAAGACCATTCAATCTTATGGTACTACTTTAAAAAGTATTATACAGTTTCTTGAGCTTAGCTATAAAAGTAAAAACATTCTTATTAATGAAATAGACTTTACTTTTATAAAAGGGTATGATCACTTTATGGTAACTGAGTATACTGACAATTATGAAAATAAAATAGTAAGAAATACAATAAATAAACACCATACTAGATTCCGAACCATCCTGCATAATGCCATTAAAGAGGATATCATAATCAAAAATCCATACATAAATTTACCATTAAAAAAGACAAAAACTCATCGCTCTTATTTAACATTAGTTGAAATTAATCTTATTAAGGACCATGATTTTGGAGGAAATATATCCCTTCAAAGAGTTCGTGATTTCTTTTTGTTTTCAGTTTATACCGGCTTAAGATATCAAGATGCGTATAATTTAAAAATGGATGACATAAAGACTGACAATGATGGAAATAGAATCATTCAAATACTAATGGAAAAGACTGATGATAAAGTTGATGTGCCACTTCTGGATGAAGCAAAAATAATTGTTGAAAGATATGAAAGTGATGCAGCAAGAGAAGTTTATGGATATGTATTGCCCAGATATTCCAATCAAAAAATAAATACTTACCTAAAAGTAATAGCGGATTTATGTGGAATTACAAAAACTATAACCCACCATGTGGGTAGGCATAGTTTTGCCACACTAGCGCTAAATAAAAAAGTACCTATTGAGGTAGTTCAAAAGGTTCTTGGTCATACCGATGTAAAAACCACTCAAATATATGCCAAGATGATGACACAAACTGTGGTGTCTGAAATGCAGAAAATGAATGAGGCGTTTAAATAGAAAAGAAATTATTTAAAAAAGAGTGAATAATATTTGGAGTATTCAAACAAATGTTTAAATTTGTATTGAATTCATTTAAATAATTATGAAAAAGCCAAGAAAAATAACAGTAAAGCCGTTTTTAAATGATAAGCTGGAGGGGATTGAAACCTGCATCCAAGAAAATGATACGGAAAGAGAAACTTTCCTATTCCCTCTCTATTATATGGTTATTTATAACAGGAATAACACCAAGTTTAAAAGTAGGCTGGGTTTTTATTATGAAACTATTGAAGAAGCTTCACTTGAAATGATATCATTTGAATCTAAGACGATTGAAAAAATCTTACGTTATCAAATTTCCAAATCGGAAGATGAAGTAAATTTAAAAGGACTTGGTAATCACTTCAATATTTTAAGCGAAGATTTGTTTTATTGTACAGAAAAGTATTTAAAAGCAAAATTGAAATTCTTTGCCTTAAAGGCTGATGGAAGATTATCGTTTATTATAAATTTTGACGATTTCAGAAACTCTTTTACAAAATATTATGAGGTAATTACTCAATTATTTACAGGGATAGAGAAGTATTTTGACAAGCAGTTTGAACTTGAAGTGAAAAGCTACGAACAATATAAGATGTTAAGAGAAAAGGAGCATATAAAGCCTTTTAGTGCCCCTGTTATTATTGATTGGTTAAATGGCAGCTATAAACCATTTATTCAACGTAAAATCACCTCGGAAACTGATCAGAAGCATATCTTTTCATTGATAGAATCAGTTGTTCAGAAACAACTAAAGTTTATTGATTAATTTTTTTTGACTATAAAGAATGAATAAAAAAATGAAGTAACAAACATAAAAACACTTTAATATGAATAAGCAAACAATTTTTATGATGATACCCCAACAAGATATTGAGGAAATGAGATCGGTATTAAAAGATATTCAGGTAAAACTGCAAAATGGAAAAACGAAACAAAATATAGTGTTGGGAGATTTTATCTCAGAGAAAGAAGCCAGGGAACTAATTAATAGGAAAACGACTTGGTTTTGGCAGAAACGAAAATCAGGCGAATTAACAGGTAAAAAAGCAGGTAATCAATGGTTTTATAAAAGGGAGGATATTATTCGGTTTATTGAAAGGGGAATTACTTGATTCACGTGATCCGATCAGCATACCCTAGTGAAATGGCAACAAACAACAGTTTTTCTATTTATAAATTAAATATGAAAACAAGATCATTCTATTTTCCGACAGATTTAATAGTTGCGGTTGCGGAAATAATTGATCATTGCAAAGTCCCAATTATGCAATTATTGGTGCAGCGTTGGTTAATAATCGGTACAAAATAGATCAGAATTGCTCAAAACAGCTTTAAGTCCCTCAGAATAAGTACGGAATACCAAAAAGTTTGAAAAAAACACATCTCCTATAAGTCTAATTTTAATAAATAACCTATTATGAAAGAAAAACAGCCCAACATTCAAGAAACGATATACAGATTATTAAAGCGTTCTGCTAATTCTCAAGGGCATTATTATGCTTACGAAATACATGTTGTATCAGAAAACGAAATGATTCCCGTAATACCACGCACCACAAATATTGAAGAGTTTTACGAGAATATGGAAAGTGCCAGCATCCTAGCAAAGGAAAAAGGAAACAAAATCAGGGTTGAGATATTTCGAGGGAAAAGTCCTAAAGCGCAACAAATATCCAGCTATGAAATCGTATTGAATGAAAACCAGCGTAAAGAAACGTCCGGAGAAGCAAGCGATAAATTAATAGAAAGAGCCATTGAAAAAGCCCTTGCAAAAAAAGCTCCTCAAAAGGAAGCTTCACTTTTCGGCGAACTAGAAGGCCTAAACAAGCTGTTGGGAGTACTTAGCAACAATAACGAAACAAATAGCAAAGAGAATGGCGGATTGGGTGGGTTGTTTGGATTAATCGGAGTGGTCAACAACAGTCAACACGAGAATAACATGATCCAGTTTGAAAAGAAGTTCAATGAGTACAAATTATCCAACCAGATCGAAATCCTCGAGAAAGACCTTTCGAAAGTAGCACAAGAACTGGAGCAAGTAAAAGTGCGAAATGTTGCATTGGAAAAAGAGAACGTCACATATAAAGGCGAAGTTGTTGATTTGGAGCACCGCTTAGCCGGATATTCAAACACTGAATTATTAAAACGCGTGGCCGTCGGAGCAATTTCCAGCCTTGGGGGGCGGATTCTAGGTAACAGTCCCAAAGTAGCTGAATTAATGGGGCTTTCAAAAAATGATTTGCAAATGGCACTGGGTACGATAGAGGACAATGACACCATGAGCGAGTTTGAAAAAGAAACAAAATATGATGTTGAAATCAATGAGATTACCAAACCAGATACTTCACCTCAGGAAACCCAAATGCAGCAAGCTATTAATGAAACAATGGAGGCTTTAAAAATGAGTGACCCAAAATTCGCTTACGCCATGATATCCATCATAGGGCATTGCATGGACAGTGAAGAACTCACAAAGCGTATGATATTACATCTTCGGGAAGAAGTAGCAAAACAGGAAGAGCCGGATGCTAATGAGAACCAGAACAACGAGAATGAAGCCTGATCGTGTGCTAACCATTCCCCAGATTTAAAACAACACATAAAAATCAATTGTAAAACAGACCATGTCTGAGATAACTAATGAGAAACATGATTAAACATGTGTACCAAACTCTTGGCATTGTCACAAAAAGTAAAACAGATGAAAACAAGAACATTCAATGTTCCGGCAGATTCAATCGTTGAATTTGCGGAAATACTTAGTGAATACGAACTCGAAGGAGTAATCGTAGGTACAAGCGATGATGAAATCGAAATTAATGTGGATTATGAGCCTGAAGAACATAGTCAGGCCATACTTGACATGATAGAACACATCGAAAACCTTAACGGTGAATTTCAGGAAGAAGACGAAGACGAGGATGAGTAAAGAAGTGCTTTAAAATTCGGGCAGGCAGTTTATCTCCTGCCTTTAATTAGCAAAATTCACCAACTGATACACCTGTATCAAAACAGAATGAACTACCTCCCTGCAGACGAGGTCTCAAAATAGTAGAACTTTTGTTTTCTCGCAGCAAGCTGCGGGGAATATGAACCCACATTGTGGGATTAAACAGAAAATAAATAATAACAAACAAAAAAAGCATAATCAAATGAATACTAAAAATAATAAACCAACAAGCGAAAGGACAGATAATTCAAGAAACGCTGTAATCGATGCAAATGTTATCAGTGCAAATAGGGCACTTTTACAAAAAATGAAAAAAGAACTCGAACTTAGTGTGAATGAATGCATGTATTTAAGAAAGCTTGCTGACTTAAAGGCATGCTATCGTTATGAGAAAGAATTGGAAAGGATAAACCAACAGCTAACGATCCTAAAATTATCTCTTTTACTTATTGACTGCAATTTAAGGATGGATTTGGGGCTACTATAAGGTTAGCCCCACTAATAATCAGTCTTACCAAAGCCTTTGCAAAATGCTACAGGTATCAATCAAATTAAGACCAAATAAAATCCCAACATAAACATAGAATTGTGCAAACCATCGAAAGAATAAAACAGATAGACATTAAAGCCCTTGTGGAACAAGAAACAAGGGCTTGTTTCACCAAAAACAATCTCTTGGAAGAATGTCCCTTTTGCGGAAGTGGCAAAGGTGCAAGTCAATCTCCGGCCTTTAGCATAAATACAAAGGGAAACTACTTTAAATGCTTTTCATGCGGTTCGCAAGGGTCTACCATTGATTTTATGATATTGCTGAACGACGGATGGAAAGAAGCTCAGGCGATTAATTACCTAAAGGAAAAATACCTTGGTATTACTCCGGTATTATATCCAACAAATACCATGTCATCATTCGACAAAACCGTATTTGCCATAAAAAACAATCCCATAAAAAAGGCCACCGACTATCTGATTAATCGAGGAATCGATGTAAGCAAGTTGCAAGCGGAAAGTTATTGGTACGATTCTCATGCAAATGCTATTGTATTTATAGATGCACAAAATCAGCTGATCAATCGCAGATTTATAAACCCCGAAATAGGAGAGCCCAAAGCAAAAAATCAGGGTTTATTAAATGAAAGCATCTACGATAAAGTATTCAAGCCACAAGTCGATACTGTGTTTATACATGAAGGTATTATCAATGCACTTTCCATGCCCGAGTATTCATCCATCGCTTTGTTTTCAACAGAAAACAAGATAAAAAATACCACGGTATTACGGAGGTATGTCGAGGGTATGCATGTGGTATTGGCCATGGATAACGATAATGCAGGGAATAAATGTGCTGCATATTACCATGATTTTCTTCTAGCAAACCGTTTTAATATGCAATCGCTGCACCGTTTGGTTTTTGCAGAAAAGGAGGATGCCAACGATTTATTGCAGCAGGGCACGATAAAGGATTTCATCAAAGACCAAAAGAATTACCTCTTGCTTTGGGAAGATATCGTAAGTAAACGACTGCCCTTAAATAGTGAAGATAAGCAGGCCGATAATGAAGAACATTATTTTTTTATGGAAGACTGCTGCTATTACATGAAAGAAACCATTAAGGGCAAACCCATTATTAAAAAGCTCTCCAATTTCTTGATGGAATCGGTTTATCACTTAATGGATGGTACAAAAGAGAGCCGCAGATTAGTTAAATTTCAACGCAATACCGGGGAGATTGCTGTTAACGAAATTTTAAGTTCCGAATTAAACCTTGAACGCTTTAAAAAAGTAATTCGCAGCATCTCGTGCCGAGGATTGACATTTTTCGGGAATACACAACAATTAGATCATATACTTACCTACAACTACGATAGAGAAAAAAATGCAGTGGCTGTTACCCAACTGGGATATCAAAAAGAAAATAAATCCTACTGCTTTGGCGATGCAATGCTTACTTATAATGACAAATTATTGTTTCCAGACAAATTAGGAATTGTTTCTCATGACGATGTATCGCTTTACTTAGCTCCTTTTGCTTACACAAACCTGGGTGATAAAAACTATTCCGCTCAACGGAAATTTACTTACAAAGCAGGTAATCTTAATTTTACCCAATGGGCTGAACTTATATTTAAAGCCTATGGCATTAATGGAGCAGTGGGTATTGCCTACGTCACACTTGCGTTGTACCGAGATTATATCTTGGAATTAACCGGTTTCTTTCCCTTCTTATTCCTTTTTGGTGACCAGGGCGCAGGAAAGTCGAACTTTGTAAATTTCTTTTTACATCTTTTTGGAGAACCCAATCATGGCATTTCCCTACTCAACTCAACCGATAAAGGTTTTTCACGTTCGTTAACCCAACGAAGCAACGCTTTGTATTACCTGAAAGAATACACCAATAGCATTGATAAAAAAACGGTAGACGTATTTAAAACGGGTTACGATGGTGAACTATACACCATGGCACAGAAAAGCAACGACAATAAAACCACAACCTTAGAAATAAGTTCAGCATGTATGGTTGATGGTAACGAATTACCAACATCCGAAGCGGCCCTGTTTGCCCGGATGATAGTGCTTAACTTCGATGACAATAAGTTTTCACAAGAAAGTACCGCTGCCTATAAACTACTAATGAAGGAAAAGGAAAACGGGTTTTGTCAAGTAACCAGAGAGCTGTTAAAATACCGTCAATTAATAGAGTCTAAATTCAAAAGCACTTTTAACGATATTTTTTATGAATTAAAACCGATTTTAACGAGTGATTCTGAAATATCCGATCGACAAATACGACACATAGCCTTGTTGCTTACCCCCGTAAAATTATTCCAAAACAAACTTGACTTCCCCTTTCAATATGAGCTATACAAAGAGGCTGTTATTGAAAATGCGAAGTGTCAGGATGAGCTTGCAAGCAACATTAAAGATGTAAGCATATTTTGGGAAGCCATTGCCTTTAAACTTAACCAGCCCTATTGCGAAATAATGGAAAACAAGCACTATGTAAAAGACCCAATAAAGAAGATTCTATACATTAAATTCAACCAATTAGCCCCCTATTATAAGGACTATGTGAGAAAAAACAACTTGAACGATATGGATTCCAATTCCTTGCTGACTTTACTTACCTCAAAAGGGAACACCTCATTTATTCCAAATACCACTCAAAAATCAAGATCAAAATCATATAATAAAAAAGGTTTTGGTGGCTGCCATATGTTTAAATATGAAGATTCTGAAGAAAGTAGAGAGATTATTATCAACGGAGTTGAACTTAATCTATAAATTTTTTTTGCCTTATCTGTTTTCTAAAAGTAAATTAAAATAAATGATGTTTACCTTGTTAACTTAGTTAACCATTTACTTTAAATATCTGTATTATAGTATTTTAATGGCTAACGTGAGGTAAACAGGGTTAACATAGATAATCAGTTTTTTTTATCATAATTGATGATTATTTTTATTCTCCAACGTGAAGGTATTAACGGGCTAACATCATTCTCCTTACATGTTAACCTTTAAATAATTAAATAACAGGCCATTACAGAGCCGGTTAACGAGATTAACAGGGTTAACGCAAAAATTTGATAGTTTGATTTTTGCAAACGTGAATCGATTAAAATGACGCTACATTTTTATAATTGAACACTATATAACAACCATTTTTTATTTACAAGTGCATATTAACTATATCAAAGTTAGTTATTTGTACAAATGATTAAATAGAATGCATTGTAAGAGGGGCAGTAAAAAAATACAGATATTGTTAAAAGAACATTACTGCAATATGGGTATCCACTAGAATGAAAAAAAACAAGTTATTTGTACTTTATTACATAAAGCCTAAGATTTATCTGTCTAAGGCCTAAATATTCAATATTATATCTTGAAATTTATTATGTTCTTTTATGAATGTAAATAATTATTCAAAAGGGGATTGAGTTAATATTATTATATTTGCTCCAAACAACCAACTTATGATAAAACAGTTACCATTTCTAGCCCTACTACTCTCTGTTTTATTTTCATTTTCACAAGAGCATACCCATCGTCTTTATACTGTTTACGATGGTTTGCCTCAAAGCCAAGTACAGTGTGTAGCTCAAGATTGCACAGGTTACATTTGGGCAGGCACCAAAGGTGGAGTTGCACGTTTTGATGGTCATGAGTTTGAAGTGTTTACCAAGGAGGATGGTTTATTAAGCAATATGGTTACGGCGATACTGCCTTTTGACACATGCATTTATTTTGCTTCAAAAAACGGATTTACAAAATTGAAAGATGGAAAATTTAAACAAATACCATTTAATTATGAGGAGACTTATATTTCCTATTATTGTTTTAAAAGATCATCTTTTGAAAAAATAACACTTTGGTTTCGTAATTATTTATTTGTTTATGAAAATGATACATTTCGTAAAATTGATGTAACTCATTTTTTTGGGACTAATGCAATGTTTAGAGGTTTTCTTTATTCTCCAATAGATTCGGCTTATTATGTTTCAGAGGAGGTAAAAGGGGTATACAAGATTAAAAACTCGATCCTAACTCAAATTGATACCAACACGGGTTATTTCATGGATATTAAAGAAAATAAGTTAATATATTTTACTGTTGATGAAACAAAAAAATATATAAGTAATAAAGTGGAATACAATTTACTAAGTCATCAAAACAAAATAGACCCATTACCATTTAAAGTATTTGCAAATTATTTTAAAACAATGTCTAAAAAAGATTATTATTCATATGTAAATGAGTTGTTTATATATGAAAACCAAAAATATAAAAAAATCCTCAAAGATTTTAATTTGGTTTATGATTACACCTTAGATAAGGAACAAAACCTTTGGGTAGCCGATGAAGATGGCTTGTATTGCTTTAATAAATTAGCCTTTACCGAATACACAAAATACAACTGCAATTTGCCAGGTTATGTTTGGGACATTAAAGAATTTCCAAAAGGAGAATATTGGTTTGCTACCTATGGCAATTTTTTACATCGTTATAAAAACAATAAATTTACTATTGACACCACTTACAATAGAATTTTTTCTAATAATTATCGTAGTTTTTATTTTAATACCCCAAAGGCTACTGATACCTCGGTTATTTTCAATTTAGATAAAGCACCCGTTGTTTATTCAAAGGGTAAATTTCAAAGTTTATTTCCTTATTTAACTAGCAATATATCACCTTTGGTAACCTTTTACGATTCTATTAAAAAAGAATACATAACAGGTGGTGCCGAAGCAAAACTTTATGTAAAAAAAGCCGATGAATCCATGCTTACTATAAATGGGGATAGTACAACTTTTACACGAAATATTTTAGCTATATGTTATGACAAAAACAATGATATTTGTTTAGGTCATAAAGGTCTGTCAAAATTCAACGACACAACATTCCTAAAATACCCAAACATACCCGACACGGTTCCCTGGCGTGTGTTTTCTTTGCAAAAAGACTACAAAGGGAATATTTGGATTGGTACAGACATGGGGCTTTGGTACTACAATTACGACACTATTTTTCAAATAAATACGACCTATTTTAATGGCTTTGTTACTTTTTTAAAACAAGTTGATACTACCTGGATAATGGCTGGAACCACAAATGGTTTACCCCTATTGTATTTGCCCGATTTTTATAAAAAAGGCATTCAAAGAGTAAAATATTACGACCGTTACAATGGCTTTACCGGACGCGAATGCGGACAAAACGGAACCTTGCACGATTCAGAAAACACCTATTGGATTCCAACAATTGATAGGGTAATTCGTATGGATCCAACAAAAATTGCCTTTAACAAGGTTCCTCCAAAAATGGCATTTAAATCACTTAGTGTGTTGGGCGATCAATTAGAATGGATCCCTGTTGGTGATTCAATTCATGAATTTAGCCACGAAAAAAATGGTTTAAAATTTGAATATGTGGGCTTGTGCTATTCAGCTCCAGAAAGAGTAAAATACAAATACAGATTGTTGGGTTATAGCAAAAACTGGAGCAAAGAAAACAGCGATAGGGAAGCCATATTCACCAATCTAAAACCTGGCAACTATACTTTTGAAGTGTTGGCTTGTAACGAGGATGATTTATGGACGGATATGCCAGCTACATATTCTTTCAAAATAATTCCAGCATGGTGGCAGCGCAGATCAGTTCAGGGTTTAAGTTTATTTTTTTTAATAGGAACAATTGTTTATGCTACCATTGTGTTGATGAAAAAACGAGCTCAAAAACAGCAAGATAAAATGGAATCGAGAAACCGAATCCTAAATATGAGCTTAAGCACTATCAAAAACCAAATGGATCCGCATTTTACTTTTAATGCTTTAAATGGTATTGAAAACTTAATAATGAAAGAAGATAGAAAAACAGCCTACGATTACATTCTTAAATTATCGGCTTTAATTAGAAATACGCTCAACGATACCGATTTAACCAACCGAACACTGACCGAAGAACTCGAATTTGTAAAGGCCTATTTAGAATTGGAAAAATTTAGGTTTAAAGATAAATTTGAATACATCTTTGAAATAGACCCCTTGCTTGACCAAAACATAAAAATACCCAAACTTCTTATTCAAATATTTGTTGAAAACGCCATTAAACATGGATTAATGCACAAAACAAAAGACGGATTATTAACCATAACGGCATCAATGCTGGAATCATGCAATAAAATTACAATTGCAGACAATGGAATTGGAAGAGAAAAAGCAAAAGAATATGCCATTCATTCAACAGGTAAAGGATTAAATATAATGCGGAAGCTTTTGAGAATATTTAATGAACAAAATAATACGGATATCACATTTAAAATAATCGATTTAAAAGATGAATCTGAACTATCTTTAGGTACGAAAGTAGAAATTACAATACCATTTTTGCAATAGTTTTGCTAATATTGTAAAATAAACCATAACTATGAACCAAAAATTAACCTCAATAATAATTGATGATGAAATAGAAGCCATAGAGCTTTTAAATATTCATTTGGCGCAGTTTGAGAACGTACAAGTTTTAGGAAAATATACAAATCCTGAAGAAGGGTTTTTAAATATTTCAAAACTAAATCCCAACATTGTTTTTATGGATATTGAAATGCCTCAACATAACGGATTCGATTTGGTACAATGTATTAAGAGCTTAAAAAGAGTTCCAAAAGTTGTTTTTGTAACTGGCTACGATAAATATCTCGAATCAATTACTCCATCCAATAGTCTTCAAATTCTTTTAAAACCTATCGACCCTATTAAATTAAAAAAAGTAATTGAAGACTTTCAATACAACGTAGTCAATGATGGCAGCGAATTGGAAAAGGTTTTTTCAGGAATTAAACAACACAACCGATTGTTAGTTCCTACCCAAAATGGAACTATTTATTTAAAATTTCAAGACATTGTTTTCTTGAAATCGGATGGAAACTATACCGTTATCACAACTCAGGACGGAAAAGAAACCATATCGGCATACACGCTTAAAAGGTTTGAAGAGAAGTTGCCCAAGGAATTGTTTATACGCTGCCACAGCTCCAACCTTATTAATACAGATTACATATTCAAAATTGACAAAAAGAAAAAGTGCTGTACCTTATCAGCTGGATAATCCGGAGCAAACCCTGCCACTCATTCCGATGATATGCTGCCACTGATTCCGGTCAAAGGCTGCCAC
>JAEINW010000130.1 GCA_016342715.1 Salinivirgaceae bacterium
CAAGGAAAATAAGTTGAGAGAAAAATAGGAAAAATATTCAAACGTCATTTTTTTCAAAACTACCTGAGTTGTTACTTATTTTTTAATAAATAGCCAAAAAGCTTAAATGATTTTTCGTAGCCATCGGCAACCCAGTAAGTACATTCTGTTTGGGTATTTACTTTTGGTAAAGCTCCCTCAACATAAGAACTATTGGGTGGAAAGTTGGAGAACAGCCAAAAAGCTTCGTCTTTATGGTCTTGAAATAAATCGATTGATTCCATGGCATTGTAAGCAAAATAGATAGTATGTAAGCCTCTTTTGGCAAAAAGCCGGATAAGGGCTTCGCGAAAATCGTTTTGACCTTCTTTGTTTGGGTCTGTGTTTATTTGGGCGTAGAGTATGTTCATTTTTTTTGATAATAATGAGTATGTTAAATTTTAAATAAAATATCTTATTACTAAAGCCGCAGAGCTCTTCATTTTTTGCTTGATCAAAAAACGAAGCAAAAAAATCAAGGCTCACCAAAAAAAGTCATCCTCATTTTTGAAATACCTAAGTGCGGCCGGGTGATCTTCGAACAAGTTCTCAGCTTCCCGGTCTTACTAAGGCTTTACTTCAATTCACATAACATTTTTTGTAGGCCAATCTGTTACATTTTGCTGGTTTTTTATCAAAGTCTATACTTATCATCAAAAGCATTTATTATTTCCCAAAATTCAGTGGGTAATAAGGCTTCCATAAGGCGGATAATTTCGTCAGGCATTTCTTTGTAAAAGGCTGCGGCAATTCCGCCGGTAATGCAAGCCAGCGTATCGGCATCACCACCTAAGGAAATAGCTAAACGAATGGCACTTTCATAATCGCTGCTTTCCAGAAAGCAAACAATGGCTTGGGGGACGGTTTCCTGACAAATCTCGTTAAATTCATAAGTGGGCCTTATGGCATCAATGGTAAAAGTTAACTCGTAGTTAAACATAGAGCTGATGTACTCGTAAATTTCAACTTTGCTTTTACCCGTTTTTGCTAAATAAATGGCAACCGCTGTGGCTTGTGCACCTTTTATTCCCTCGGGGTGATTGTGTGAGGGTAGGGCGGTTTGTTTGGCAAGAAACAAGGCTTCTTCTAAACTATCAGCAGCAAAACCAGCAGCACTTACCCGCATGGCCGAACCATTCCCAAAACTATTGTAGGGTTCCGGATTTGTTGTTTGCAGCCAATCATAAAACATGCCGCCAAAACCGGCATTGGGGTATTTTTGACCATAATCCCATAAGCTTTTTCCAAAATCTTTTTTATTGACAAGAGCATCGGCAATGGCTATGGTTAAAACACTATCGTCGGTAAAAAACGCTTCTGGGTTTAGCCAATCAAACTTTGTGGTTTTTATGGGATCGAATTCATACACGGAGCCTATTACATCGCCGGCAATGGCTCCTATTATGGTTGGGTTTTTCATTTTTTTAGTATTTAGATTATTAGTAGTGAGTATAGAATATTCAGTAATGAGTATCAAGTATTTAGTACAGTGTATTGAATACTAAATTTACTCATCCTCAACTTTTTCAGGATATTTTAGGGGTATTTGGTCTTTTAGTTCGGGATAGTCAATTTTTGTGATGCCCCAAAACTTAGCTCCATAAGTATTTTCAGGGAATTTTTCTCTTGAAAAATAATGCAAATAGTTAGGTGTTAGTTTAAGATCGGTATTTTCTTCAGCAAAACACAGGGCACCATCGGCTTGACCTCCATTGTGCAATATAAGTTCAGGCTTAAACCCTTTTTGTGCGTAATACAAGGGATTGTTCTTTTCATAAATATGCTTTACCATACTCTTTTTGTTTCCTCCAAAGGCAACGCCCTCATTCATGGCACAAAAATATTTTACATTAAAGTATTGCCCCATAACCACTTGTTGAAAAAAGTTATGGTTCTCCATTTCAAAATACAATACCGGATAAGTGCCTGAAAAATGAGGACTGTTAACTGTCACATCAAAATAAAAAGCCTGTGCATTGGGATCCAATTCGGGCATAAAGCCCATATGAAAATTCGATGGGCTAATTTTAAAATCAACCTTCTCTTTATTTAGAGCATACTCGCGATAGTTTTTGCCTATAATAAACGATGCACCATCGTTATATAACTCTACAAAATTACCCTGTTTCAGTTTATTTTTAAGATCGGTAACTTCACGCCCTAAACAATTAAAAACAAATAATTGAGGTGACTCCAGTGCAATGTTTTTTTGCTCAAATAAAATATCCAGATATCCTTTTGAGAAAAATAAGGGACTACGTAAATCTGTCCCGGCACTACAATACCATAAAGCACTGGCATTGGCTGGTAATTTATCGAGCAAATTAGGTCTATTATCGGCCTGAATGAGTATGTCTTTAATGTGATTTTTTCGATTCCCTTTTGCCTCTGAAAATTTAGCCGAACGTTCTTCAAATGATATTTTTGCCACCGGGTTATTGTAATCGCTTGAATTGAATTCGTTTTTTTTAGTATACACCCAAACTGAATCGTCCATGTTTACAAACTCAGAGTGCTGTTTACGATCCTGTATTTCGCATTGTAAACCTTGATTTATTATTAGCTGATAAATAACCAGACGGTTGTGTTGTTTTATATCGGCAATGCTACTATGCAGTACTTCAAAATTATCGCCCGACAGATATTGTAATTTTAGTTTTTGTTTGTTCTTAAATTCAATATTAATTATGTGTGGCCATAAAAAAGAAATAACATTAAGGGGTTTTCTTTCACTTTTTTGCTGTCCCAGTATATTTTGCATGCATAAATTAAAATCATCAAAACTATTCATATCCAAAAAAGCCAGAACTGAATCCATGGTATCTTGGTTAAACATACCTGAATCTAAGCCACTTAAGCGGCGTAGCGTTTGATAGCTTATTTTCTTTTTGTTCAGTTTTAAACATTCCAGTTCAATCTGGTTTTCCAGTTTTCTACGATTAACTTCTTCACAATTACCGGTAATTGTTTTGTAACGGTCATTTAAAAGGGAGGTGAGCAATTGGCGCTCAATGGGCAGGATTTCATACTTGTACAAATAGTTCGATGTTTCAATTCTTTGCATGTAAGAGGGTTTAAAGATTAGAAAAAAATTATGTTGAAAAACCCCAATATATTGGGTGGTGAGAGCAGCTATTTAAAGCTTGGTTGCAAAATATAACGCAAAGTTAAGGGTTGGTTACGCCAAAATGCGTCGTAGCCAGTTTAAATACGCCCCTGTATTTTTAAAACTTCTATTACTTTGGCTCTGTGTTGGGCATCAGTAAAGGAAAACTTATGAAATGAAAGTTTAATAAAACAATGAGTATGCTTTAATGATCTTCTAGGGTTAGCGACAATTGATTCAATGTGCATTTCAATTTTATCGTATGCTTTGTAATATATTAATTCATGTAGTAACAAAACAAAATCGCGCGCTTCAATACCTCTGGTATCCATACACTCAATAATTTTACGATTAAGTTCATGCTTTCCCGCTCTTTTGTTTTTCAAAATAATGGAGGTTTCAAATTTTGCTCCCTCAAAATCTCTACCTTTTAGCTTTTCTTTTTCAGCCTTTCTATTTAGGTAAGTTGCTATATCAACATAGTTATACTCAGCAGGTGCAATATCAATTGTAATTGGTTCACCTATTACTTCTTGTATTTTACTTTGCAAATACTGTTCAATTAATAAATTGGCTTCATAATCCGATATGTTTTGCTCTATATTCATAGTTCCCTTTGTTATTCAACAAATTTACAAAGAATGCTTTTCTGGCACTTGTACAAGTTGTTCAGTATTGATTATTTCTCCCTCTAACCTATCTAACATTCTCCCTAAAAACAAGAGTTAAGTGCTTTAAACTAACTTTTATGTCAATTTAAAATTTCTCTGATATACATTTCCGATATTTTTACCACAGCGAGAAAATATCGATAGACAAAGGGGTGAGAAACCGTATAATAGAATAATTGCAAAGTCCTGAACAACATGTACAAACTAAGCTCAACAAGCCTAGTTACCTTTGTAAAAAAAAACGATGATAATTAGCGAACAATCACCTTATAAAATTTACATGGATAGCTTTTATTGCTACCTAACTTATGCAGGACTACTTGTTGGTTTTCCTAATGAAAGAATAAATACAAACATTATGGAACGTATACCAGAAAACACTAAACGAGCTCTAGGTAATGGAAAAATACATATAGTTAATCCGGAGATACGGTTAAAAAATAACCGTATTCCATATTTGCCCCGCTGGATTAATGCAGCAAGCTTGCATTCATCTGCTATTCAAGAAAAAGCCGATGGATCGATGCTTATTTTGGTTTGGTTTAGCACAACAATTATTAAAAACATTGAACTTGAAACAAGAAAGGAATTGCAGAAAATTGATTGGAAAGAATGTTCAGAAGATTTTTATTTTTAATTTTATAAATATGATTATTTACATACACGGTTACAACTCAGCAGGAGGTGGCGACAAATACTTGAAACTTAAACAAATGTTTCCTGAAATACCCATCTATTCACCAAATTACGATAGTTCCGATTTTATTAGCATTACAAAATTGCTCAATGAAATTAAACTTGCTGAAAATACCCTTTTTATAGGCACTTCATTGGGAGGATTCATCGCTATGTATTTAGCACACAAATACAATAAAAAAGCAATATTGCTAAATCCATCAACAAACCCGGTGGTTAACTTACAAAAAGCTTTAGGGCCAAACACCAATTTTGTGACTGGTAAATCCTATGAACAAACCAAGCATAATTTAAACCAATTGAATCATTTGTATACCTCACCAGATAACCTAAAACTGAAAATATATGTAACCCAAGATGATGAGGTGATTAATTACAAAGAAACGCTTCGGTTTTTTGAACCTACCCTCAAGGTTACTATTTTAGAAAATGGTGGCCACCGCTTTGAAAATATTGAACGTCTAAAAACCGAAATACTTGATTTTTATAAAGAAGAAAACTAAAAACTCAATTCAATTCACAAAATAATCGATCTCTGTTGAATTTAACCACTTCGCTGCAGTCATGGTTATAATATTTTTTCATTTGTTTGAGAATATCTCCCTCATCGATAACTTCATTAAGGACACGTGCAAAGTCCTGGTTCGATTTTTGAATTTCATCAATTGTTGGGTAAATATCTTCTTTGAAAGCCTCTTCTAATTCTGATATGAACATTCCAGTATAGAATCCTTTTAATCCATGTTCTTCTACAAATTCAGCGGCATAACACCAAATACATATACAATATTTATCCTTGAGCAAATAAACCATTTGCTCATCAATTACGTAATCATCAAATCCAAATAAACCCATATAAGAACCATGCCCAAGCATAATAATTCTTTCATGTGCTATTATTTGTTCCTCAAGCCTATCTTGTGAAAGGTCATCCCTTATAATGGTCCAATTTTTATTCGAATAAATCGCACACAAAAAATCTGTTGTTTCATCTTCAGGATGTATTATTAATGTTCTCATAGATTTTAATTTGATTTTAAATAATTTCACTTATTTCCATCAAATTTAAACCAACTTAAACTTGTCCCGTTGTTCATCTTGTTCGCAAACCTTAAACCACCCCTTTTTCTTTCAAGGCAAAAAAGCTTTTGGCACAAGCTTTCACATCCACCAAAGCATCGTGAGCGCCATCAAAACCTACTCCAAATAGTTTGTGGTGTAATTCAGTTAGGTTGGGCCATTTGTAGTTTCCAAATTGTCCGGGAATTTCGCAATAATCAGTTGACGATTGCATGGTGTATATTTTTTGCACGCCACTAATTTGCGGTAAACTATAGCGTATCAACTCTGCACTTACAACCTTATCGTCAAAATTTATATTATGTGCTACCAAGTATTTTGATTTCTCTAATGCTGCTAAAAAATCGTTCAATACAGGAACCACTGGCAAACCATACGTTAAATTTTTTTCTTGCGAGAAACCATTATCCAACCAAAATTTATCGGTAGGGACTTCCCACTCATCTGGTTGTATAAGTTCACTGCGGCTGCTTAACAAAAATCCGGTTTCGTCATACATTTCCCAAGCTATTTGAATCATACGAGGCCATATGTGTGTATCGCTAGCAGGAGCTTTGTATTGGCCATTTAAAGGCAATCCGTTGGTTTCAGTGTCGAAGAATAGATACATATTTAGAAGCTTTGAGTGATCTTAAATTTAAAGTTTAAAATATTTAATTATTCTATATTCTAAATCGTTAATTTACATAAAAAAAGTTATTTTTAAGGTTCATGTGAATAAAAACAGAAACTTATGCCTCAACATATCGATGTTCATAAACAATTCGCCTCGTTTTTTGATGAAACAAACACACAGACTGCAGCACATGCTGTTTCAAAGAAATTAGCCGACGGGCACACCTGTATTAACATAGAAAACTACAATAACGAAATACAACAAAACGAAATAAATGAACACGATACAACTCCAATTTTTACCCAAAAAATTGATATCACTGAACTAAAAAAAAGCAACTGGGTTACTGAAAATACTGAAAACACACAACCTTTTGTACTAAATAATGGCAATCTTTATATGCACCGATATTATTGTTACGAAACTGATATTATTGAGCAAATAAAAAAGCTTATTGAAAATGAATCTGGTTCCGGCTTTTTTAATGAAGATGCACTTTTACAACACAAGGATTTTATTTTACATCTTTTCTCTGATCATACCATACTTGAGGAAAATACCAGTGAGGAGAATATTAATTGGCAATTGGTTGCAGCCATAAGCAGTATCCTATCCAACTTTTCAATTATTACTGGTGGACCGGGTACTGGAAAAACAACCACTGTAGCTAAATTATTGGCCATATTGTACACCATTAAACCCGAATTAAAGGTTGCTCTTGCTGCACCTACGGGCAAAGCTGCTGCAAGAATGAAGGAATCATTAATGGCTGCAGGTATTAGAAGTAGCAATGGCCAAGAGAAGCTGATTAGGGAAATAAATAATGATTTGAATAGTAATTTCAACAAGCTAAACGCAACTACACTACACCGATTATTAGGATACAGACACGGCACACATTACTTTAAGCACGACAAAAGCAATCCGCTTGATTACGATGTGGTACTAATTGATGAGGCAAGTATGATTGGAGCAAGTATGATGGCTAAACTGTTGCAAGCCATAAAACCTTCTGCAAAAATTATTATGCTTGGCGATAAGGATCAACTGGCATCGGTTGAAGCCGGAAGTATTTTTGGAGATATTTGCCTAACTCAAAAAGAGTGCATGAATTCCGCATCACCGGCACGAGCTAATTTAATTAACTCATTTATACCTGAAGAAAAGGCAAAAGTAAACAGTTCATATTTTTTTAACAGCGATATAACCAACCCTTTGCAAGAACACATTATTGAGCTTAAAAAAAGTTGGCGATTTAAAAGCTCTGAGGGCATTGGCGAATTCAGCCATGCTGTAATTAATGGCAATGTACCCGATGAACTAATTGAAAAACCAAAACCTGAAAGCGGGCAATATGTAAGTGTTAATAACGATTACAACTCCAAAGAGCTAAATGAGCTAATTGATAATTATCAGGATTACATTAATGAAGGTGACATTGCTGAGGCTTTGAAAAATTTAAACAATGTAAGGATGCTTTGTGCGGTGCGGTCGGGTAATTTTGGTGTAAACCATTACAATGAACTTATAGAGGAGTATCTCAATAAGAAAGGTCTTATTTCTCCGGGCGATTCATTTTATGAAAATAGACCTATTATGATTACGCAGAACGATAAAGAACAAAACCTGTTTAATGGCGATGTTGGAATAATTAGAAAAGATAAAGACAAGGATAAGTTCATGGCATATTTTGAAGACCCAGATAGTGAAATGGGCTTCCGAGCTCTACCAACAACTTACTTATCGGAGTTTACTACTGTATTCTGCATGACCATTCATAAAAGTCAGGGTTCAGAATTTAAACATGTTGGTATCGTTTTACCAGGCGATGAAAATACTCCCTTACTTACTCGTGAGCTTATTTACACTGCAATTACTAGAGCAAAAGAAAGTGTCGTAATATTCTCATCAAATGAGGTATTAAAAAAAGGATCGATAAACCAAGTGGAGAGAGCATCAGGAATTACAAAACGCTTTATTAACCAGAAAAACTAAGCCTAGTGGGATTTAAGCTATATACTTCGAATAAAATAGAGCGCCTTTGCGATGTTTTTTGCGAGAACGTAAAAGAAAGAAAAGACTGGACCGACATCAGCCATATTGTTGTTCAAACAAATGGTATGGAAAAGTGGATAACAAAGCAGGTATCAAGCAAAAACAAAGTTTTTGCCAACTATGAGTTTTCCAGTCCTGATGGGTTTATTCGCAAATTACACCAACTGGCAAAGATATATTCAAGCGCATATTTTTCGGCAGAAAGCATGAAATGGAAACTATTTACGCTACTTAACGAACGTAGTTTTGTAAATGAATTTTCTGCCGTTTCCTCTTTCTATAATGGCCATGATATAAAGCGAGTTCAATTAGCCGCTAAAGTTGCTGACCTATTTGAACAATACCTGACATACCGACCAAATTATATTGATGGATGGAACAATAATGATTCTTCATCAACACCCAAGCATGAAGATTTTACAAAACATGAGGTTTGGCAAAAATACTTATGGCAAAAACTAAAAGAAGATTCTGGAAAAGAACGGAATATAATGGAACTAAAAAGTTTATTGCTCGATAAAATGGATGACGAAGTTTTTCAGCAACAATTAAAAAGTAAATTCCCTAAAATTTCGCTGTTTGCCATTTCCGTATTATCAAACTATCATGTTGACATTTATAAAAAACTGGCAGAAATTGTTGATGTGAACCTTTACATTACGGTACCATCTGCAGAGAAAAATTGGCAAAGCAAAGCATATAATCCTTCAGAAAATGAGTTGTTATCGAGTTGTAAAGCATTAGGCAGCGACTTAAGCACACTTCTAAATTCAATAGAGTACACAAAAACTGATTTAACAGATAAACCAAGCCCATCAAATCTACTATCTACAATACAAGCCGATATATTCTCTAACAGCAATCATGCGATAAAAACTTATGAAACCAATCAAAATGATTCTTCGGTTCATATAGTATCGTCGTATACACCGGTTCGCGAAGTAGAGGCTCTTTACAATTATTTATTGAATGAATTTGAAAATGACTCTGAATTAAAAGGTAGTGATATATCAGTACAACTTACCGATGTAAATCTTTATGCCCCACTCATTAAGGCTGTATTTGACAATGCTCCAAAAAAGATACCTTATCAAATTACAGATCTGGCATATTCCGATGGCGATTCTCTAATAAAAGCTCTTGAACTATTTATAAATCTCCCTTTTACAGATTATAAAGCTGAAAGCGTAATTCAATTGTTGGAATTTAAAGCCGTACGCAATAGGTTTGATATTACCGATATAGAAGCATTAAGAGAAATTATTGCTGATGCAAATATCCGCTATGGTATTAAAGGCAGAAAAGAGGATGACTCGTATCTTTTTAGTTGGGAACATGGCTTAAAAAAAATGATACTTGGCTATGCCATAAAAGGCGGGAATAGTTATACCATTGATGACACAGATTACTATCCTATAGATACCGTTGAAGGTAGCAATGCATTAGACATATTTAAAATTAAAGCTTTTACTGATACCCTTTTTAATCTGCAAGAACTAACAGAAGGCGAAAAAGCAATTAATGAATGGAAAGCATTTTTACTTAAAGATGTTATTGGAAGTTTATTTGATACTGAGGATAATTATCAGGAGGAGTTTGATTATATTCTTAAGAAACTTGAAAACATTGAGTCCATTGCAGAAAATGTTACAGAAAAAATATCATTTACAGTTTTTCAACAAGGCTTAATGGCAATGCTTAGTAGCGAAACCAAAAATAGCTCTTACATAAGCGGCCAGCTTACATTTAGCTCAATTATCCCAGTGCGTTCTATGCCATTTAAGTACATTGCAATGCTTGGTTTAAATTCAGGAGTATTTCCTCGAAAACAAGAAGCTTTAGGATTCGACCTTATATCTATTGACCCTCAGAGCAACGATAGAAATACAAAGAACAATGACAAATACCTGTTTCTCGAGGCTATTTTATCAGCACGTAAGCAGCTATATTTAAGTTATATTGGTTCAAGCATTAAAGACAATTCGGAGCTACCTCCGTCATTGCTAGTTGAAGAGCTTGAAGATTATTTAGCAACAGGTACAGGCAGCAGCAAGTGGATTGATGAAGAGATAAAGTATATGCATCCTCTGCACTCGTCAAGTAAAAGGTATTTTTCGAACGAAAGGCTATTTACCTATTTGGGTAAGCCCGAAGAGCGCATCACTGAAACCAAAGAAAAAGAGAATTCAACCATTGACCAACAGCTTGTTTTTAATGAAATAAGCATCGACGATTTAATCCGCTTTTACAAAGATCCGTTTAAGTGGTATTACAATAAAACCTTACGTATTTTTTATTCCGAAAACGATACACTACTGCCCGAAGAGGAACCTTTTGAATTGGATTCATTGCAAAAATGGGCATTAAAATCGGAGTTAGTAAGCTTGCCTGAAGAGAAAGAGACCGAGTACGTAAAGAGAAAGAAAAATGATGGATTGATTCAGTTGGCAAACATGGCCCATGTTGAGTTAATGAAAGAAAAAATAGCTGTTGCAGATATAAAAAGCAGGTTTGCTGATACGGTTACCGGAGATCCGGTATCGGAATATTTTTCATTAAAATTTGGCGACACAGATCTAAAAGGTAAAATTGCTTCAATTTATAATGAAGGCTACGTGCATACCAATGTTTCAGGGAAACATAGCCAGGCAAAATACTTGATGGATGCATGGATCAAACATCTAATTCGCACCGTAGCTAATGAAAATTCAGAAACAATTTTTATTAGCTCAAAACATAATTTTAAAATAAACAAAGATATTATTGATGCGGCCGACGCAAAACATACGCTAGCGCAACTAATAGAAATTTACAAAAAAGGACACTCTGAAATCGTACCATTTATTCCCAAAGAAGGTTATGATTTAATAAAAAACATCTACGAAAAAGATATTCCGGAAGAGGCTGCCATCGATAAATCGATAAAGAATATTAAAAATGATAAATACCGCAGTGATTATGTAGCAAAAGAAGATTTCTATGGAATTTTTGACTACTTACTTTGCGATCTTGAAACAATAACTGACGAAGAAAAAAACAAAGTAATTGAAAAAAGAGAGCGATTTCTGGAAATTAGCAAGCTTCTATTTAATAAATTAACTACACTAATATCAATCCAATAATATGGAAACAGCACTAACAAATTTCGACGTAGTAGAAGTACCCCTCAAAGGTTCAAACCTCATTGAAGCAAGCGCCGGAACTGGAAAAACTTACTCCATTGCCATATTGGTTGTACGAATGGTTATTGAGAAGAACATTGAACTTAAAGAGATTTTAATGGTAACCTTTACGAAGGCTGCTGTTGCTGAACTTGAAGTTCGTATTCGTAAATTTATTAGAGAAGCTTATTCCTACGCATCACACAATAGCAAAATTGACTCAACCATACAAACCATTGTTGATAATGGTATAAATTCCTACGGTAAAAATGAAGTAATTATTCTGCTTAACAAGGCTAGAAAACAGCTTGACGAGACCTCAATATTTACTATCCATAGCTTTTGCCAGAAAACCTTAACTGAGTTTGCCTTTGAAACAGGACAGGCATTTGGCAGCAATGTAATTGAAGATGAAGCAGCACTAATTACTCAGGCCACAAACAAATATTGGCGTGAAAACATTACAACCCTCAACACTGAATTATTAACTATTTTAGTAGATCATGGGCTTGCTAAAGCGGCCCTCTTTAATGTGGTTGCCAAATCATCGTGGGGCAAAAAATTTATCTTCAACGAAAAGCTGGACCTAAACAATTCATTGGCTCTTCTAAATAATTTGGAGGAGAAAATTTCAGCGGCCATGGATGTATTTAACGATACGTTCTCAGCATCCACAGAAAAAAGTTTAGATAATATTGGCAATAAAGGCCATGCATTTAATGCTTTCAGTTCGCTTACTGACAATGCCAATGCATTTAGAAATAAATTAATCGAAAAACAAAGTGCTGCTTATGTGCAAAAAAAGTTTCCTCAACTGCTTGAGCTAGCTATAGAAGTACAAGAAGCTGAACATGAACTGGAAAATACTGCAAAAGCAATCAATTATTTTTTATACGGACATGCTATTACTTATTCACAATCTATAATTAGATCTGCTAAAGACAAACAGTCTCTATTTTCGTTTGATGATTTAATTACAAAACTTCATAGTTCAATTGATTCTGAAATATTACGAGCTGCCATTCGTAAGCAGTACAAGGCTGTTTTTATTGATGAGTTTCAAGATACCGACCAAAAACAATACGAAATATTCAACACCCTATTTAACAAACACTCGATACTCTTTTACATTGGCGATCCAAAACAATCTATTTACAGTTTTAAGGGTACTGATATTGACACCTACCTAGATGCTTCCAAAAGTGTGGATGATTCATTTACCATGAGTAGCAATTACCGTTCAACAGCCGGTTATATAAAAGCAATGAATAGCCTGTTCTCTAATACCGAAAATCCATTTTTTGATACACGTATAAATTATGAGAAGGTAAAAGCGGGAATGACCATACCAGAGCTCACATTGGACTCCACTAAGATAGATCCTCTATTGGTGTATAAATGTGCCAACAATACCGAGATTATCAATCAAACAGCCAACCAGGTTATGGATCTCTTGACTGGCGATTATAAAATTGGTGATAGAAAAGTTATGCCTTCCGATATAGGTATTTTGGTGAGAGCAAATGCCAAGGGAACCGAGATAAAGAAAAAACTCAATAAACTTTCTATTCCGGCAATTACTATTGATGATAGCCGGGTGATGGAGTCGGAACAAAGTACGCTCATCGCAAATATACTTAAAGCCATTTTCGAACCCAACAAACCAAATATTAACAAGGCTCTGCTTACCTATCTTACCAATAAAACCAAGGAAGATCTGCTTAGTGCTGAATCGGAAGAAGATATTGAGATTTTCAAAAAATTAAACAGAACATGGATTGAAAAAGGAGTTTTCAGTGCGCTAAACTCATTTATGGATGCCTACAATGTACTATCAACTATTTACAAAAAAGCACCTACCAATGCGGAACGGATAATTACCAATATCCTACAAATAAATGAGATCATACATAAAAAGGAAATTCAGTCGAAACTATCGCCAAAAGAAGTTATTCACTGGTTAGTTTTTGCTATTGCTGGTGCCGAAGTTAGTGGCGATTTTACGCAACGCCTAGAGAATGATGAAGATGCCGTGAAAATTGTAACCATCCACAAAAGTAAAGGACTGGCATATAATATTGTTATTGCACCATATTTAGATTTATCTTCAGATCATAACTCCAAATGGGATATTATTGAATATAAAGACCCTGCTTTAAATAAATATTGTTTTTCATATGATAAAACAGCAACAGAAGAAAAACTCTATTCGGAGCAAACCGAACGTGAAAACCGGCGTTTAATTTATGTGGCATTAACCCGGGCGGTATACATGGGTATTATTATTCACAACACTCGTGGTGCCAAGGCAACTAATGGAATTAAACCATTTTTAGATGCTTCCATTGCTAAAAACCACCTCAACTTTAGTACGAATTTGGAAGATACAGATCTAAAATACAACGACAGAAAATCGGACACTCCAAAAGTTCCAAAAACATTTAGCGCCACTCCCATTAACAGTAAATGGAATAGCTATAGTTTTAGCTTATTGAATAAATACGAAAAACATACAAATCCTGCCCCTCTAAAACTTAGTGATAATTACGACAAATTTATATTCAACAGCTTTCCAAGAGGTGACATAGCAGGAAATTTTATGCACTACCTTTTTGAAAATATCAATTTTACAACGAACGATTTTAGTAGCGCCATTAAACGTGCTAAAAATAAATACGCTTCTATTTTTGGAACCAGTACCAACTATGATTTGGATTTCAGCTTAAATGAAATGCTTGTACATGTGCTGAATGCAAAACTACCCATAAGCAACTCGTTTACACTTGCTCAACTTACAAACGAAAATAGACTGGTAGAGATGGGTTTTAACTACAAAATGGAGGGCTTTTCAACAAAGGATTTACAAAAATTAATTCCTGATATTAACCTTGCTACCCTTGGAAACATTCAAGGATTTATGACCGGTTTTATAGATTTGCTTTTTGAACACGAAGGTAAATTTTACATTTTAGACTGGAAATCGAACTACTTGGGTAATTCAACGGAAAATTACGAACCTGTAGCGCTCGAAAAAGCAGTAATCGCAAGCAATTACCATCTGCAATACCACATATACACACTGGCCACCAAACTATACTTACAAAACTGTGTGCCCAATTTTAACTTCACCAAACACTTTGGAGGGGTAATTTACGTATACACTCGTGGTTGCCGCAGTGGAGAAGGCACAGGAATATATTATACGATGCCAGAATTAGACACAATAGTGGCACTGGAAAAATTAATGGTGAAATAAGGACTGTTTTTTTAATAGCAATAAATCTTTTATACACGGAGTGCATGGGCAAAAAGTTTGTTGAAGGTTTTTAAAAAGAATTAGCTTATTAAGTTTACTTCTCTCATAAATGGAATTATAATATAGAACTATTGTGATAAATCAATTTAATTGAAATAAATAAAAGGTATGTGTCTTTTGATAAAAATGGAGCAGAATTATTGTTTAATCATTTATCATTACGAGTGGGCAGAAAATCAACCAT
>JAEINW010000131.1 GCA_016342715.1 Salinivirgaceae bacterium
ATTTATCCATTTTCAAATCTTAAAATGATTTTTAAAATCCTTGCAGATTAATCTACGAAAGTATTGGATGTCTGAATTTAATAATTGGAATTATTAGTTTTTTATATCAATAAAATATACTTGTTTTGAATTGATAATAGATTCTGTATAAATATTTTTAAAATAGTTATATTCATTTGTTGGCAAATTATCAAAGATGGTTTTGTTTACATTTTCAACGTTAAAAATGTAATTCACGTCAGCAACTTCATCTTTTCCTGTTAAATCATTAGAATCAGTTCTATTTTCGCCATAAAAAACTTTACCACTCGCTGTTATTGCAAAAGTGCCTGGGAAACTAAGTATTAAACCAACCTTTAGTTTGTTTGAATTGAAAGGTAATCCATATCTCACATCAAAAATATAGGAAGTTTGTTCATTATCAATTACATTAATAAGTTCAAGCCGTCCATTCTCAATAATAATATTAAAATTACTATCAATAAAATAAAGGCTATCAATATTGGAATATAATTTATTTACAGCACAAGAAATTAATACGCTGGCATTATTTATTGAAACATCTTGATCTGTAGAATAGTCAGAATATGCTGAGTTAATTTCAGTTTCAATCCATAAGGTGTCGCCATACTGATAGGCTTCTTTTTCTTCATTAATATTTATTGCAAATTCAAAAAGTTTATTCGTAGTATTTAGATCGTCTAATGACTTTGAACATCCATTGAAAATGAATACAATAAAAATTATAATACAAATTTTCCCCATTGTTTTTAATCTAACACATTAATAAAATAATATTTATTACAATCTATTGAATTAATTTCTTCAAACGTTAATTTTTCCTTGGCTGATAATGTTTCGTACAAATAAAAGTTATTATTTTCATTTTCGAAAGGAGCATATAGAGAACCGTAGTCAATTGCATTGTCAATAGTTGTAACTACTGCAGATCCTCCCCCATAATATTTTGCTTCAGTATCGTTTGCCAATTTGTAGTACAAGTAATCGGTATCTATACTAAAAATGCCTTTTTTACTAAAAACGACTCCAAGTTCAAACATATAGGCATCATTAATTAAATCATAACTCAAAGCAGTCATGGTAGCTTCATTTAATTGAGAAATCTTTGTGACTGTTGTGTTGTAAATTAATTTATAATTATCTGGTTGATTGGTTTGGTTTTCAGTATTCCATGATCTGATGGTAACTGTCATATCTAATTTAGCTTCTGTAAAATAAATTTCTTTGCCCGACGCAGAATCTTGCACAAAATCTTTTACAATGGATCTGATCCAAATTGTATCTCCCAAAGACACAATATTTGTATCGTGATCTACAACGCTCGTTGTTTTATATTTGTTAAAATTAGAAATAATAAAATCCTCATCTTTAGAGCATTGAGATAAATTTATTGCTAAGAAAAGTAATAATGCGTAGTAACTTAAATATTTCATAAAAAATATAATAAATAGTAAAACCCCTATCAACAGCTAAAGACGTTTGATATGCGGTTTTGGTTGCGTTAATTTTCAGATTTTTCTTTTAGCATATATTTATCGTACAACCAAAGGGATATCGAAGCTACTAATCCTATTCCTGTAACAACAAACCAAATATTTGATGGATGGTATTTATCCCACAAAAAATTATTTAGTTCTACCGAGGACATATTAAAATCGGAACATGTTTTTATAAACAATTCACTTTGTGTAATGTCAGGTATTTGTAATCCTCGCTCAATCAACTCCCTTTTTAAAAGGGTGGTTTTGTCAGTAAGATGCTGATAGACTGGTCCAGCAACTATTCCGGCTAATAGATTTGCAAGAGCTACAGGTAAAAATGAGCATCCCATATATAGTGCTACCTTATCTTTTGGTGCAATTCGGCCAATGTATTCTGTGATTTTTGGCGATCCCATCATTTCACCAATTCCAAATATAAATATGGCTGCAATTATAAAAAATACATTGTTTGTCATTAAGGTTAGCCCCATTCCAATGGAACTGATCACAAATCCAGTTATCATTGAGTTTATGGGGCGCCATCGCATAACAATGGTTGAAATTACTAATTGAAAAAGTATGATAAAAAGCGCATCCATATTTGTAATATGTTCTGCTTCGAGCATTCCGTTTTCACCACCTAATATTTTTATTAAAATTGGCGCTCCGTTGCGAATGCTTTCGTTTAAAGATGATAAATCAACCCATTGGGTAATAAATACTGAAAGGGTAAAGAATAACTGATAATACATAGTCCAAAACCCTGAAACAATTACCAGAAATACCACAAATTTTAAATCACTAAGTGCGGTAAATATATTTTTCAGAACATTCAATAGGGCAGTTCCAAGAGGGTCATTAATAATTTCTCGTTTGGGTTCTTTGTAAAAAATGAGGGTGATCATATTTACGAGAATTAAAACTGCTGAAATATAAAATACCAGACTGAAAGTATTTTTATAAACAAGAGCTATAAGTGGCCCAATAAATGCCCCAATATTTACCATCATGTAAAATATTCCAAAGCCAATAGAAGAGGAATCTTTAGTAGTTGTTTTAGCTACAGTTGCTGAAATAATTGGTTTAAATAAGGCTGCACCAATAGCAAGAAAAATATAATTAAGGAATATTGAAACAAAAGTTCTGCAATATGGCATAATTACAAACGAGGCAAAATATAGAATATACGCAACAAATAATGTTTTCTTAAAGCCAAATTTATCGGCAATTGAGCCAGTTACAACAGGAAGTAAGTACAGAATAAAGGTACCAACACCCATAATAATTCCTTTCTCGGTTTGTGATAATCCTAGAGCTCCTGTGTCTGTCGAAGCGGTTAGATAATTTGCAAAGAGCATAAAGAAGCCATAAAAAGCCCAACGCTCAAATAGCTCCATGGTATTGGCAACCCAAAATGTTTTGGAATAGCCTTTTAGAATGTTTACGAATGATTTTTTCTTGTCCCTATTCATAGTGTTTATCCTTTGTTTTTTTGTGCGCAGAATATAGGGATTATTCATAAAAGAACCATATAACATGGCGATCAAATATTTATTGATAGATATACTTTGGAAAACGTCTATTTAAAAAGTATATTTTTTTCTAAACATACGCTATGACCAATAAGGGGGAAAAAATAAAGCAAGGTAATTTGATAATTTGCCACCCGATTTATATAGATATTATATTGCTGAATACTCGACGCTTAAATTTTTTTAGAAAAAAAATGATGATGTTTTTCATGCAACCAAAAATTGCTTTTAGCATCTAATAATTATAAAACAATAAAAATTTAGCATTATGAAATTATTAAAACTATTCGTCTTAATTGTATTTTGTTTTGGGTTATTTGGTATAAGCAATGCCCAAAATCCATTAGTGAAAGGTTCGGTAAAATATTTTGCCGATAATTCGCCTGTTGTAAACCATCCGGTTTCTTTTACCATGCCACCTCTTGAAATAATATTTACTACTACTACCGATGAAGAGGGAGCGTTTTCATTGGATTTCGATTTTACTTCTGATTCTATTTATTTACAAGTTAAAACCGTAGATCCTTGTACTGGAGATGATCATGTGGCCTATGTTTTTCCTTTTTATAGCAACAATTATATTGAATTTGTTGTGTGTGAAGATTCAACTGTATGGGAACCCTGTCAGGCAGCTTTTGAGTATTCTAATGGAACTAGGTTCGATAGCGTAAATTATGAAATTGATTCTCTGGGTAATATGGTGTATTTCTATGATCATTCCAATGGAAATATATCAGATTGGCAATGGGATTTTGGTGATGGAAGCACATCGACAGAACAAAATCCAATTCATATTTATGAATCGGAAGGTGAATACCTAGTTTCATTGGTAGTTTCTGGTGATTCTTGTCAAAGCGAAACTTCAATGTCTGTTAATATTGGTAACAGTGAACCAGGTTGTATGGCCATGTTTGACTATTTTTATTACAACAATGGTGATTCTGTTTATTATGAAAATGATTCCCTTGAATTTGCAGTAAATACCGTTTATTTTTATGATCATTCTATTGGAAATATATCAGATTGGCAATGGAATTTTGGTGATGGAAGCACATCGACAGAACAAAATCCAATTCATATTTACGAAACTGAAGGTGAATACTTAGTTTCATTGGCAGTTTCTGGTGATTCTTGTCAAAGCGAAACTTCAATGTCTGTTTATATTGGTAACACTGAACCAGATTGCCAAGCTATGTTCGATTATTACGTTGGCGATTTTAGGGATGATTCCACTAATAATGATTCCCTTATAAATGAAGGAATTGCAGTTTATTTCTACGAATATTCATTTGGAAGTATTAATAATTGGAATTGGGAATTTGGCGACGGTTCTACTTCAACAGAAAAAAATCCAGTTCATTATTATCAAAACGAAGGAGAATATTTTGTTTCATTAACCGTATCAGGCAACAACTGCGAAAGTCAAATAACAATGTCCGTTTTGGTTGAGGATTTTAATCCTGATTGTATGGCCATTTTTGGATATGATTATTTCAATTGGAACGATTCTACTTTTATGGATTCTACTGAAACCGAATTTATGACACTCTATTTCTATGATTACTCCTACGGAAATCCTACAAATTGGAATTGGAATTTTGGTGATGGAACTACATCGCTTGAGCAAAATCCAGTACATACATATTCTGATGCTGGTAACTATACCGTATCGCTTAATATAAATAGCGAAAATTGCCAGAGTGAATATTATATGGATGTAATGGTTGGAAACTATATGGATACCATTTGGCAACCTGAAGATTGTATGGCAATGTTCTATCCAATAATTAAAGAAAATAATATGGTGGAGTTCAAAAATGAATCGTATGGCGAAATTGAAATGTATCATTGGGATTTTGGCGATGGATCATGGAGTGAAGAAGAAAATCCAATCCACACATACAATGAATTTGGTGAATATATGGTAACACTAAATATTGAGACGGTTGATTCTTGTACTTCTTATTTCGAAATGTATTTATATGTTGGTGATTATCCATATGAAGATAGTTTAAGCGCATTTTTTGTGCCCGAAATAATTGGAACCAGAGTATTGTTCCACGATAGGTCAGAAGGTGAGGTTTGGAATAGATATTGGGACTTTGGTGATGGCGAAAGTAGTACAGCTAAAGATCCGATTCATGTATATGATGATTTAGGAACTTACATTGTAACACTTGGCGTTGCCAATGCAAATGCTGTAAATACTTATACTGTTGAGATTAATCTTGCTACTGGTTCATTTATTGGATATTTTGGTTCCGATAATACTACTGGGATTTTAGAAGATGAAAATTTAGAAAGTATTATGGTTTATCCACTTCCATTACAAAAAACTGTAACACTAAGTCTTAATAGCGATAAAGCATATCTTGGCGAAATTCATATTAGTTCAATCTCTGGTAATACATTAATGCATCAAAGCATTGATATAAATAAAGGTGAAAACAATAAAACTATCGATGTAAACCATCTTGAAAATGGAATGTATATAATGCAAATTATTGCAAATGGTGAAATAATTGCAACAAAAAAGTTGATAAAGTAGATTAATAATTTGTTAGATAATAAAAGGTCAATTCTTGTGGATTGGCCTTTTTTACATATTATTCACCCATGTTGCTGATCAAAACAAGGTTTTTTTTAAATTATTTTAAAAAAACTTGTTTATAATCTTTAAATGATCGTAATTTTGGTCAAAATAGAATTATATGAATCCACTTGTTATTGAAAGTAGCGCTGAAACACCTGAAGTAATTCTTGATAAGAAAACAAATACTTTTATTTTTAAGGGTAAATCTCTGCCAGAAAATCCAATATCATTTTATGCACCCATACTTGATTGGCTAGAGAATTACTCAAACGACCCCAATAGCAGCACCGAGGTGGATTTTAAAATGATTTATTTCAATACATCAAGTTCAAAAATTTTATTAGATGTAATGAAAAAATTTGAAATCATTAAAAAGAGTGGGCACGAAGTTTTTATTAATTGGAGATATCGTGAAGACGATGAAGAAATGTTAGAAGCGGGTGAAATATATTCCGAAAGAGTTTGCATACCATTTAATTTAATTACAGACGAAACAGAGTATTAGTTACTTTTAATTCGTACTTCATATGTATTTAAATATCAATTGATTAGTTTTTGATAAAATGTAATTTCGTATAAAAAATGTTCATAATAACCTATATATAAGGCAGATATAACAAATATTACATTTTTTATTATTGCTTTTCATTTTTTTTCTTTCTTCACTTTTCCATGATGAAAAGTGACAAAAATCTACCGAAATTTCCATATTTTGATAATTTTGACTGCCCTTTGGTATGCTTAACTATCTCATAGATGATTAGTCTTTAGAAGAAGTAAGAAAAATATTACCAAACTATAATTATCAAAATTTCACACCAAATTTCGGACTCCCATCCCTGTGCGACGAGACTTATAATTTAACATACTATCATAATTGTATCTGGTAAGCCATTCATATTAATTCATGGTAGCCAATAAATATTTTGAAATATAGATTATCATACCCGTAAAACAGCCTATAACTATTTGTATTGAACTTAAAAAAAAATGTAATTTTCAATTTACTGATATTTTGATGGTTACAAAATTATCTAATTCGCAAAATGCTCATATTCTGCCAAATACACAAAGTCCGAATTAATAGTTAGTTATTCTTAAACATATTTTTAATTAGCTATTCATTAAATTATTACTTTAGCTCGGCAAACAACTGAGATAAAGAAATGACGCACCAAAAACTTCAACTTTTAAAGGCTGAAATAAAAAAGCATAATTTGTCAGCTTATATTATTCCAACAAGCGATCCTCATAAAAGTGAATATATTCCAAATTATTGGAAAACCAGAGAATGGCTTACCGATTTTTCTGGTTCGGCAGGAACCTGTGTGGTTACTAACAAACATGCAGGATTATGGACCGATTCAAGATATTTTATTCAAGCTGAAAGCCAATTATCTATTTTATTTAAACTTCATAAACTAAAAACCAGAGGACCTGAATATCAAGAATGGTTAATTGAAAATTTAGACTTTGGTGATGTTGTAGGAATTGATGGGAGACTTTTTTCAAGTGCTGAAATTGAAGAATTTGAAAAAAAAGCAAGCGAAAAGCAAATTAGAATAATTGATGCTGGTGATTTGTTTGAAAAGATTTGGAAAGATAGACCAGCATTACCTTCGGGAAAAATTATTGAGCATGAATTAAAGTTTTCAGGTAAAACTATATCGCAAAAAATTGAAGAAATAAGGAATGGATTAATAGAAAATAGGAATACTTGTACTTTAATTACAGCTCTTGACGAAATTGCCTGGGTATTAAATCTACGAGGAAATGATATAGAATACAATCCTGTTTTTTCATCCTTCTTATTTATTTCATTGAACGAAACCTATTTGTTTGTAAACGAAAATTGTGTTTCGGATGCTATTAGGCAAATGCTTAAATCGGTAAACGTTAGTGTATTGCCTTACGCAAAAATAGACAGCCATTTAACTGAGCTAAAACCTTATTCTAATATTTTAGCGGATAAAAATGCTTTAAACTTTAGATTATCAAAAAGGATTCCTAAAGAATGTAAAATAGTTTCGGAACCTAGCTTTGTGGCTAAGTTAAAGGTTATAAAGAATAGTATTGAGATTGAAAATTATCATCAGGCTCAGATTCGTGATGGAATTGCCATGTGTGAATATTTAAAATGGTTAGAAGAAAATGTTAAAAATGGGGACTTAACAGAATATAGTGTTGCCTTAAAATTGGAACAATTTAGATCGGAGCAGAAGAATTTCATGGGCTTAAGTTTTGGTTCCATATCTGCTTATCAGGCAAATGCCGCTTTGCCACACTATTCGGTCGATAGGCAAACGGCATCTTTATTAAAGCCTTGTGGAATGTACTTAATTGATAGTGGCGGGCAATATTTAGATGGGACTACTGACATTACAAGAACCGTGGCTTTGGGAGAAGTTACGGAAGAACAAAAAGTAGATTTTACCCTTGTTTTAAAAGGCCACATTCGATTGGCACGCGCAAAATTTCCGAAAGGCACCAAAGGGTTTCATTTAGATACATTGGCTAGACTCGATTTGTGGCAGCATAATAAAGATTATGGACATGGAACAGGTCATGGAATCGGATATTTCTTAAATGTACACGAAGGACCTCAAGGATTTTCGCAAGCAACCATAGGAAATGCTTCAGCGGAAATTATTCCAGGTATGTTAACCACAAATGAACCAGGATTTTATTTGGAAGGAAAATATGGAATTAGAATTGAAAATGTATTGTTGTGTGAGTTCGATAATTCTATAAATGATGTTGAATATTATAAATTTAGAACAATTACTTATTGCCCTATTGATAAAGGCTTAATTGTAACTGCTATGTTAACTTCTGACGAAAGGAACTGGATAAACAATTACCACCAAATGGTATATGAATATCTTTCGCCCATTGCCTCAAAGAAGCTAAGTACATGGTTAAAAGAGAAGACTTCACCTTTTAAATAGTGTGTTTTATAAAAACAGCATAACTATTTTTTGCTATTTGTGTATACTAAGGCAGGCGAAATTTATATGATTATATGAAAAAATGGGGATTAATAATAGGACTAGGTATTTTATTCAATTTGCTATCATCTTTTAAATGGACATGGGAAGAACAACGTGAATTTAATACGTTCTTTGAAAGCAAAACATTGCGAATAGATTATGAGCTGGTGGGTGATGCTGTTAGTGAAGAATTTGTATTAAAACAATTAAAAAAGCAAGAGATTTGGGCGGGACCGCAACGTTTAGTTAATGGTTACAACTTAGATTTAGGAAATTATATATTTACGGTTTATGATTCAATAACAAATGAACCGCTATATAAAGGGGGATTTTGCTCTTTGTTTGGTGAATGGCAAACCACCGAGGAAGCAAAAACAACTAAGGAAAGCTATTATCATGTAAATCTTATTCCCTTTCCAAAAAACACCATAAAATATGTGTTAGAAAAACGTAAATTTTCAGATGGTAAGTTTGAAACAATTACAGAGCTATACATTAACCCAAGCAATTATTTTATTTTAAATGAGCCGGTTAATCCATATGAATACAGTATTGTACAAGGAGGAAGAAATTCTCAATATAAAATTGATATTGCTTTTATTGCTGAAGGATATACCCAAGATGAGATGAAAAAATTTAAGCAAGATGTTAAAAAAACCTGGGATTATATAACCAGTATCCATCCTTTTGATCTGCTAAAAGATAAATTTAATGTATATGCTGTTGAGTCGCCTTCTGTAGAATCTGGAACTGATATTCCTGGTGAAAATATTTATAAGAATACTATTTTAAATTCATCATTTTATACTTTTAATACACCTCGTTATTTAACATCAAAAGATTTAAAATCGATGCATGATATTGCGGCTATTGTTCCTTACGATTATATTTTTGTGCTTATTAATTCAGATCGTTATGGTGGCGGTGGATTTTATAATTATTATTCCGCTACCACATCCGATCATGGATATTCATTAAAAGTAGCCATTCATGAATTTGGTCATGGTTTTGCTGGATTGGCTGATGAATATTACGATTCGGATGTTGCTTATGATGACTATTATAATTTAAATGTTGAGCCTTGGGAACCAAACATAACCACCTTGGTTGATTTTGATAAAAAATGGAAAGATATGGTTCCAGAATCTTTTGAAATCCCTACGTCACGGAATTATGATTATAGAGATTCTGTGGGAGTTTATGAAGGAGGAGGTTACGCTACCAAAGGAATTTATAGTCCTTTTCAGGATTGCAGAATGAAATCGAATATACCCGATGGCTTTTGCCCTGTTTGTACTGAAGCAATTAAAAAAGTTATAAAATATTATACCAAGTAGAATATTAATTAAATAAGTTAAGCAAGCCCAGAATATAAAACATTTGTGGCTTACTTTATTTAATAGCTCTTTTTTGATGGGAATAAATTTAGTAATAAAGTCTTATTTCTAAACAAATAGATTACCTTTGCCGCCTTTATTTAAAACATATGACTTTCAAAGAATTAGGAATTATAGAACCCATCCAAAAGGCATTAGAGGCTCAAGGATACGAACAACCAACACCTATACAAGAGCAATCAATACCTATCTTACTCGATAGGAAAGATTTATTAGGAATAGCCCAAACTGGTACCGGAAAAACAGCTGCATTTGCAATCCCTATTTTGCATCATATGTATCTCGATCGACAAAAAAATCATGGCCCACGGAAGATAAGAGCACTAATTGTTACTCCAACTCGTGAATTAGCAATTCAAATTGGAGATAGCTTCACAGATTATGGAAAATATACAGGTTTAAAAAATACCGTAATTTTTGGTGGAGTAAAACAAGGCGCACAAACCAGTGCTTTACATGGTGGTATTGATATTCTTGTGGCAACTCCAGGTAGATTACTTGATTTGATGAACCAAGGATTTATAAAGTTAAAAGATGTGGAGTATTTTGTGTTGGACGAAGCTGATCGGATGTTGGATATGGGCTTTGTTAACGATATAAAAAAATTAATAGCAAATCTTCCAAGTAAACGTCAATCGCTTTTCTTTTCAGCCACAATGCCACAGGATATTGTAAATCTTTCACATAAAATACTGGGGAATCCTGAAAAGGTAGTTGTAAAACCTGAGCAAACAACTGCCGAAAGAGTTGGGCAATCGTTGTATTACGTAAGTAAAAAAGATAAACCTAAACTTTTAACGCACCTACTAAAAACTGAAGTTTACGATTCGGTATTGGTATTTACGCGTACAAAACATGGCGCCGATAAAATTGTAAAGATATTAAGTAAGTCGGGAATTTCTGCGGGCGCTATTCATGGAAATAAATCTCAAAATGCTAGGCAAAAAGCTTTGGGTGATTTTAAATCGGGAGTATTAAAAGTGCTGATTGCAACAGATATTGCAGCTAGAGGTATTGATGTTTCTGAATTATCGATGGTAATAAATTATGAATTGCCAAATGTACCCGAAACCTATGTTCATAGAATAGGAAGAACTGGAAGAGCTAGTGCAAGTGGTGTCGCTCTGTCGTTTTGTAATGGAGAAGAGAAACCTTATTTAAAGGACATTCAAAAATTAATTAATCAGCGAATTGATGTAATTGAGGAACATCCATTTCCGGATGATGGCACAGAGGTTTTTGAAAAAGCATCAGCCAAACCTCAGCGAAGACCGCCAAAACAAGGTGATAAAAAATTAGGTAAAAGGGAGCCCAGTGGAAAAAGTAATGTTAAAAAGAAAACATATACTTTAAAAAAGCGAACTTAAAAAAAAGTGACTTTTTTTCAATAGCTCTAGAAAATATATTAATAAATTGAAAATATAGTAAAAGGTTTCCAACTCGGGAACCTTTTACTATTAATTTGTCTAACAACGATTCGTTTAAAATAAAATATTTGTTCTTTACTACAATTATTCCTTAATAAATTGAGAATGAATTACTTTTTTATCCGTGTAAACATCTACAAAATAGAATCCAGGTTTAAGGTTAGATACATCAATTTTATTTCCATTTACTGATTTTTCAACCATTTTTCCCGCAGTTGAATAAATTGTAACATTCATTACAAAACCATGAACTAAATGAATATTCATAATATTTCCAACAGGGTTTGGATAAATTCTATTCTCATCTGAAGTTAAATCTGTGAGAACGGCTCCCATGCTATTATTTCCTCTTGATAGAGTAAACGTTGTAGATTCAGAGCTACCAAATGATCCTCCTGAAGCCAATGTAGTTCCAGCGTCATCTTCTAATAAATAGTATCCAGTTCCATAATAGCAGCATATTCCATCGCCATAAGAATCGCTAATTTTAAAAGTATAGGTTCCAAGATCTAAACAATTTGTAACAGATATGGTTGATCCATCTGCTTGGTTGCCATATGTCCCACCAGAAGCAACGGTTGTGCCACTAGAGTTTTTTATAGTCCAGCTTGTTTCTTCAGGATAGTTGTCAAGCTTAATGGTTAAAATTACATCTATACAAGTTTGAATTTCATCGACAACAACTGTAGCTTGATCGGAATCGCTAGCATCTTGATTATCGGTAACAGTTAATGTTGCTGTATATGTTCCAGGATTAGAATAAGTGTGACTTGGATTAGCAGAAGTGCTTGTGCCGCCATCACCAAATGACCATGCATAAGAAGTAATAGTTCCATCAGGATCTGTTGAGCCTGCGCTACTAAATAAAATTGCAGTTCCTTCAATACCTGAATATGGTCCGTTTGCATTAGCAACCGGATTAATATTTCCAGCAGTGGTAATATTAACTGTATAATCTTCTACTTCACCATAACTGAATGGATTTTCACAAGGTGTTGGAGCACCATTATATTTCATTGTAACTCTCATGCGTGTTGTAATAGCATCAGTACTCGACGGAATAGTTAAAGTACCTGTTACTATTGTTTTACTTAAAGCTCCAGCATCAAATACATTTTCATTTGCATCATCAAAATCAGCATCACCGTTTAAATCAATCCATATTTTCCAATATTCCTTATACGTTGTACCTGCAAATGTTGGTGTTAATGTTACATTATAAGTTTGTCCGGCAACCAAGTTAGCCGTTAAATTTGTAAAATCTGAATATTTTGCAGCACCAGAAGTGTTTGAGAATGTGCCAACCTGTACGCCCCCAATCCATTCATCAGATACACTATTTCCAGCTGATTCGCAATAAGTAGCATCTACAACTGTGATATATCCGGACTTTGTTTCTGAGTCGCTTCCTTCTGCATTACTTACTGTTAATGAAACATTGTAAGTTCCGTTTGTATTATAAGTAACTGTTGGGTTTTGAGCTGTACTGGTTGATGGCGTACCACCACTAAATGACCATGACCATGAAGTTGGAGTGTTTGTTGATTGATCAGAGAAATTAACCGAACTTCCATTAACAACGGTAGTAGAACTAGCGCTAAATTCTGCAACTGGAGGTAAAGCAATATCTTCATAAACCATGTAACATACAGCACAATCAACAGCAGCAGAGTTTACAGCTATTCTCATATAACCATTTTCTCCCCATGAAGTTCCCCATGAGTTTCTTAAAATCCAGTAGTCTCCGTATGTAGCATCGTAACCCCAACCAACTAATGCAATCGCATGATTTGTTGTTGTATAAGCACCATTACTACATGAATTGTTATTGTCGAACCAAACACCACCGCTATAACTTTGAAATGAAGTGGTAACATAAACAGCAGCATCAACAACACCATAAGTCATAATGGCTGTTTTAATAGCATCAACATCGCTACTATTTACTCTGTACCAATTCTCAAATTTTGTTTTTGGAGCATTAGTAGCTGCCGATGGACAAGATTGATTATTAGCATCACTATAAGGGAAATAAGATTCATCACAAATTCCAATATCAACTAAAGCTTGTAATTCATAGTAATCATAATCGGCACCACTACAACCACCAAAGTGGCTACTATAAGGAGATATTGAGCCTAAACACCAAGCGATATATGATTCAGAAAAATCAGCGACATTGCCATCATAACTTCCTGTTGCAAAATTATATGTGCCTTCAGCAGCTGCTGCTGCACCAAAAGCGTAACATGAACCACAACCACCTTGATCGCGTGCATCACCTATATATGCATGTCCATTGTTGTCTCTCCAATCAAATGCAGTAGGAATACTTTTTGCTGTTGTAAAATTAGGGTCATAAGACGCAATGTCCTGAATTGAAGGAGCTGTTCTTTTAACTTCAGCAACCAATTCGTCACCATTCATTTTCATTAAATCCAGCAATAGAATTCTTTCTTCAATACCTTTTTCTGATCTTACACAAACAGCTCTTTCAATGGTATATCCATCAACTTTTACCGTTTCTGTTTCAATATCAAAGCCCATTTTTGCAGCATATGAATATTCAGTTGCTACTTTTCCTTTATAAAAATCCCAGGCATTAACAATTCTACCATCGGGCAAGTGCACCATTCCAATGTTTCCATTGCTTTTTGTTAAACTAATTTCATAACGATACCCAAGCATTTCGCAATATTTGGCTGCTGGGTTAACATAAGACTTTTGTGCAAAAGTAGTAATTGTAAAAATTACTAATCCTGCTAAAGTCATTAAAGTAATTTTTCTCATAACAATTTATTTAAAGTTTAAAATACTGCAAGTTATTGTTGAATTATTGTTTAAAAAAAATAAATCGACGAATTACCATTTGCAACCAACATAAACACATTTCCAACAATATTGTTAATGAGAAACATATGTGTATGATTGAATGTGATAGTACCCTAATTAAGATATAATTAGTGCAATTTACTTGAATTGACTCGTAATAAAAATAGTTTAAACTATCGTAATAGATAGTGTGTTAGGTTATTAAGCTTTATGTGTTTCGTTTTAAATTATAGGCATATTATATAGAGGGTAGTGTTAAAAGATATAAACCTGATTGTATAAAGTTAAATTCGGTTTTAGTTAATTATTTATTTAGTATGACAGCAAAAATGCTCTCTTGGGAGAGATGTCCGAAAGACTGATGAGGGAATAATGTAAATGTCTGAAGGATTTTCCAAATTCAGCCGTGGGCAGGGGTATTAAGCTTTTGCTAGTAATGTATTAACTTTTTTACTTACTAATTAATAGGTGCAAGTTCTCTCCTGGGAGAGAAACCGCAAAGCGGAGAGAGGAAGACAGTGTAAATATTAATTAAGGACTATACCACATTTCAATCGAAAAGTGTACCACTTATTAACAAAATGAATGATTAAA
>JAEINW010000132.1 GCA_016342715.1 Salinivirgaceae bacterium
AACACTACAATCTCTACATCGGGGTTAACTCTAAGTAAAGCGCTTGTTCGCTATGCTCCAATCGCTCAACTTAGATTGAAGTTGCTAAATATACCAATAGATCGCAATAAAATGGCTAATGCTTCCACCTAACACAAAAAAATGAAAAGTAGCATGATTGTATGGGATTTTTTTAATTGAATAGAAAATAGCTCCAATAGAGTAAAATGCGCCTCCAATGCCAAGCCAAATAAATCCTTGGGTTGAAAGGTTTGCTAGCAATGGTTTTATTGCAATTACAATTACCCATCCCATGAGTACATAACTTATAGTTGATGCCAAATTAAAGCGTCCGGTAAAAAATAATTTAAGAACCAAACCCACACATGCAATTCCCCATACAGCTCCAAAAATCGACCAGCCCCAGACTCCTTTTAATACAAGCATGGTAAGAGGTGTGTAGGTACCTGCAATTAAAAAATAAATAGCTATATGATCAAAAACGTTGAGTTTTTTTCTTTTTTCTAAATCTTTAGCTCCATGGTACAGTGTTGATGCTAAATAAAGAATAATCATGCTTAGCCCAAAAATTGCATAGCTAATAATATGCATCATACTTTTTAGTTCAAAAGCTTTTTGTAAAAGAAGTATTAAACCAATAACACTTAAAATGAGCCCAAAAAAATGGCTCCAAGTGTTAATTCTTTCTTCTTTGATATTGTATATTGTTGTTTGTATGCTCATATTAATAAATGATGATAAAATTAAATTAGAATGCAAATGTAATTTAATTTAAGCCTTTTTTTTATCGTGCTTTATGAATACTCTTATCTTTGAAGCATGAATTTTATTAAAAACATCTTTTCAATTATTCTTATAATACCCATAAAGATTTATCAATGGGTTCTTTCTCCTTGGCTCCCCAATGCCTGCCGATATTCACCTACCTGCTCACATTACGCCATTGATGCTTTGAAAATTCATGGACCCATAAAAGGATTTTTTTTAGCAATTCGAAGAATATTTTCCTGTCATCAATGGGGCGGTTGGGGAAACGATCAAGTTCCTACAAAAGAGAATTTCACCTGGAAAAAACCAGAGGCACAAAAACGCAGACCTTTTGAATAAGCTGACAAAAATCATATGCAAATTGCTTGGTTTTATGCTTTATAGTAACATTTGTTACAAAATTGTTATGCTACAAAATGTTATCTTTGTGGGGTAATCTGAGAAGCGGGTTTTACTTTCTTCAAGGATAAAATAAATAAACTAAAATAAAAAAGAAATCGGATCCAGAGGAAATTCTGACGGAAAAGAGTTGTGAAATTGATATTCAATTCTAAAAAGGCTACTATTTATAGCCAAACTCCTTTCCTTAGTATTTCTGGATCAATTTTATAAGAAGACTATAACATTAAATAAATTGAGTTATGATTTACCATCCAGAAACTTACGCCATTCCAGACGAGAGAATGAAACCCTTCATTGATGAAAATGAAATTTGGGATTTCATTAATAAAACAGCCAATCCTACAAAAGAGAGAGTTCGCGAAATTATTCAACGTTCGTTAGATAAACACCGCTTGTCTCTTGAGGAAACAGCAACACTTCTTAATGCAACCGATCCTGAATTGATTGAAGAAATAAAGAATGGGGCAAAAGAGCTTAAAGAAAAAGTGTATGGTAAGCGTATCGTTTTATTTGCGCCATTATATGTAGGTAATTTTTGTGTTAATAACTGTAAATATTGTGGTTTTAGGGCAAGTAATAAGAAACAAGTACGTACTACTTTATCTGAAGAAGAGTTGGTTAGAGAAGTTGAGGCATTAGAAGATAATGGACAAAAACGATTGATATTGGTTTATGGTGAACATCCAAAATATGATGCTAATTTTATCGCTAACTCGGTACGCACAGTTTATAAAGTAAAAAAGGGAAATGGTGAAATTCGTAGGGTAAATATTAATGCAGCTCCTCTTGATATTGAAGATTTTAAAATTGTGCATGAATCAGGAATTGGAACCTATCAGGTTTTTCAGGAAACGTATCACCGTCCTACATATACAGATGTTCATATTTCAGGTAAAAAATCCGATTACGATTATCGTTTAACAGGATTAGATAGGGCTCAAGAAGCAGGTATTGACGATGTTGGTATTGGAGCTTTATTTGGATTATACGATTGGCGTTTTGAGGTATTAGGATTAATACGACACGTAAACCACTTTGAAGTGTGTTACAATGTGGGACCTCATACTATTTCTTTTCCACGAATTAAGGATGCTTCGGAATATAATATGGATGATAAATGGCGTGTGTCGGATGAAGAGTTTGTGCGCTTAGTAGCTATTTTGCGTTTGGCTGTTCCTTACACAGGTATGATTTTGACAGCACGTGAGCCTGCCGAAATTAGAGATGAAATAATGAGCTTTGGGGTTTCGCAAATTGATGGTGGAACAAAACTTGAAATGGGGGCCTATTCTAAAGAAGATGACAATCAGGATTTAAATAAAGAGCAATTTAAAATAAATGACAACCGTTCGTTGGGCGAAATTATTGACGAATTGTTAGATAAAGATTATATCCCATCTTTTTGTACAGCTTGTTACAGGCTAGGGCGTACAGGTGAACACTTTATGGAGTTTTCAGTCCCAGGATTTATTAAACGCTACTGTACTCCGAATGCTATGCTAACTTTAGCTGAGTATATGGAAGATTACGCAAAACCAGAAGTTAAAGCTAAAGGGGAAAAAGTTATTACGAAGAATCTAGCTGAAATGGAAGAAGGAAAAACAAAAGAATTATTAAAAGAGAGACTTGAAAAAATTAGAGAAGGTGAAAGAGATCTATATTTTTAAATACTAGTAATAACCTATAAGAAAAAAACATGAAAAATTACGATGTAATAATTATTGGTGCTGGTCCGGCAGGTATAATATCTGGAGTTACTGTTAAAAAAGAAAATCCGGAAAAATCAGTTTTAATGCTTAGAGAAGAAGAAAAAGGATTAGTCCCTTGTGGTATTCCTTATATTTTTCATAATTTAAATTCGGTAGATAAAAATATAATGGGACCAAAGCCATTTATTGATTTAGGCGGTGATGTAATTACAAATTTGGTTACTAAAGTTGATGTAAAAGCTAAGCAGATTGAATTGCAAACAGGCGAAAAATTTACATTCGAAAAACTGATTTTTGCAACAGGATCAAAAGCCGTGGTAGCAAGTTTTATTACTGGTAATGATTTACAGAATGTTTTTTATATAAAAAAAAGTTATAATTACATCGCAAATTTGTTTAATCAAATACAAAATAAAAAAAACATAATAGTTGTTGGTGGTGGTTTTATTGGAGCTGAAGTTGCAGAGCAATTGGCAAAACAACCCGGTAAAACAGTAAGTCTTATTGAGAGTGAGAAATATTGTTTCTCAAAAGCTTTTTCAACCTCATTAAGTGAAATAGCAACCGGCGAATTGGTTAAATCTAATGTGAATGTGCATACATCTTCATTGGTAGAAGAAATTTTAGGCGAAAATGGAAAAGTTTCAAGCGTAAGATTAAAAGATGGAAGAATCATTGATGCCGATGCTGTAATATTGGCTGTTGGCTACAAACCAAATACTCAACTTGCTTTAGATGCTGGATTAAGTGTAAATAAAGTAAATGCTATTGTTGTTGATAATTATGGTCGTACCACAGAAAATGGCATTTTTGCGGTCGGTGATTGTTCTCAAACATTGGGGTTTTTAACGGGCAGAATCGATAATATTATGCTTGCATCAACAGCTACGGCAGAAGCAAGAATTGTGGGTTACAATATTTTTGGAATAAATATAAAAAATAGTTGTAGCGGAACCATAGGAATTTTTTCTACTAGACTTAATAAAGTTGCAATGGCTGCTGCCGGAGTAAATGAGAAGAGTGCTGAAGAGGCTAATATTGATTTTGTAACAGCCGATTTTTCTGACTTTGATAGGCATCCAAATACTTTAGATGACAGCTCTGCATTATCCATTAAATTATTTGTTTCACCATCAGATGGTACTGTTTTAGGTGGTGAAGTTTGGGGAGGAGAAAGCGCAGGTGAAATTATTAATACTATTGGTTTAGTTATACAAAAAGGCGTAACAGTATATGAATTGATTTCATTGCAAATAGGAACACATCCTTTGTTAACAGGAGCACCTACAAAACCAGTGCTTGTTAAGGCTGCTGAAATAGCAATTTCAAAAATAAAAAAAGCAAAATAATACTTAAATAAAATGAGGCTGTCTAAAAAGGATAGTTCAACTTTTGAAAACTAACAATATGAAAGTTAAATTTAAAATGGAACGCAGATGACACAGACCTGCCTTCCGGTAGGTAGGTTTTGGCTGGTTTTAACTTCGTTGAGGACTAAAGCCGTTCACAGATCAAATCAGTGTAAATCAGTTTTTTTCAGTGTTATCAGCGTTCTCTTCTTTCAACTTAGCGAACCTTGCTTGCAAGCTCATGAGCTCTTGCGAATAACAAAGCTATCATGAGTGATAGCGAATAATTTGAAAGTGTGCAGATAAGGTTTTTTACTTTTTAAACACCCTCATTAAATAACTAATAAATATCACAAAAAATAATATTCATTCAATAATGGATCAGCTTATTAAAATAATAAATCAAACTGAATTTTCAAAGCAAGACATAGTGACAATGCTATGTGCAGAAGGTGAGGATAAAAAATTACTTTTTGCAAAAGCGAAAGAAATTAAGGAGAAAGAGATTGGTAAAAAAGTTCATTACCGAGGGTTGATTGAATTTTCAAACATTTGCTCAAAAGATTGTTTGTATTGTGGTATTCGTAAAGGTAATTATGAGGTTGAACGCTTTAATTTATCGGATGCAGAAATAATTGCTGCGGCAAAATTTGCACACGAAAATAAGTATGGTTCATTTGTTATGCAAAGTGGCGAAATTAGTTCACCAGCTTTCACTGATCGGATTGAGAATTTACTAAAAAAAATAAAGAAAATTACCAATGGTGAGTTGGGAATTACAATTTCTTTAGGCGAACAAAGTCAAGAAACCTATCAAAAATGGTTTGACGCAGGAGCTCATCGTTACTTACTTCGCATAGAGTCTAGCAATAAAGAACTGTATTATAAAATACATCCAAAAGATGAAATGCACAATTTTGAAAAGCGATTGAATTGTTTGTATGCTTTGCAAAAGATTGGTTATCAAACAGGAACTGGTGTAATGATTGGTTTGCCATTTCAAACAATGGAAGATTTGGCAAACGATATTCTTTTTATGAAAACATTTGATGTGGATATGGTTGGTATGGGACCATATATTGAGCATCCAAATACACCATTAAATGATTATACTGCTGAGTTAATGCCGCTAATAAAAAGGTTCGATTTGGCGTTAAAAATGATAGCTACTTTAAGAATTGTTATGCCAGATATAAATATTGCTGCAGCTACTGCTTTACAGGCCATTGATCCAATAGGGCGTGAGAAAGCAGTTAAAGTTGGCGCAAATATTATCATGCCAAACATTACTCCCGGAAAATATCGTAACAATTACAAATTGTACAATAATAAACCTTGTGTGGATGAAGAACCCGAAGAATGTGTGAGCTGTTTAGATGTTAGAATTCGATTGGCGGATGCATCTATTGGTTATGACGAATGGGGTGATTCAAAGCATTTTTCAAAACGAAGAGAAGTATAAAAAATAGTTTTTATTGAATAAATAATGATCGTAAAAAGTCTGTCAGTGTGTGGCAGACTTTTTTTATTGATACATGGTGCGCATAATGTTTGAAATGTGCCCGTGAATGGCCCGTAAATTACCAATAATTTCCATATGAGTTTCGCTGGTGCTCACGCTTTCGGGAATGTTTTGACTCAATCGTAAAAAATGTTTTTGTTTTAGTTCCAACGATAGATTCCGCAGCATTTTATTCTCCTTTTTTAGTTTTGAAACTGATTTTGCATTATAATCCTTAAATACTTTAATCGATCGACTAAAATATTTAAGTAGTTGTGAATGATACTCAATTAATTCTTCTTTTCCTTCATTGGAAAATTGTTTTTCAGAACTTATCCAAAGTAAGGCTTTATCTAAAAGAGAGTTATAAACTATATCTGCAATTTCTTCAAGTTCCGAAACAATTGCCATTATTTTAAATGATTCATCGATAAATGCTCCATGAATATTTTTTTGGCTAATTTTGGTAACATAAGTAGTGATTTTTTGCTGATAGAAATCAACAATATTTTCATATTCTTCAATTTTTTTTAACTTTCCTTCCTGCTTTTCAATAAAAGGTGGAATAATTATTTCTAACATTCTTTTTACATTGGTTGCCATTTCTAGTGTTTCCTTTTTTGCCAATTCCAATGCTATGGCCGGCTGATCGATAATTTTGTTTTTTAAGTATTTTATTTCAACAGGCTTTTGTTTCGTTTTTCTTTTTGGTGGCATAAGTTTTACAATACCCGATGTAATTATATTTGAAAAGGGTAATAGTAATATGGTGGCAAAAACATTAAACAATGTATGCGCATTGGCAATTTCGCGTGGAATAATTTGAGTTGTAGCACTAGTTTCTCCTAGCGCTTTAGGAGTTAGTGTTTTAACTAATTCAATATATGTGGGTATCCACCAAATAATCATTAAAACGCCAATAATTTTAATTAGTAAGAATGTTACAGCAACTCGTTTTGCTTCATATCCGGTTTTTATTGATGCCAGTATTGCAGTCACTGTGGTACCAATGTTTGAACCTAAAAGCAAGGGGATGGCAGCTTCTAAGCTTATCAAACCCTGAGATGCTAAAACTATTAAAATTCCAATAAAAGCGCTACTACTTTGAATGATAGCTGTAAATATAAGTCCAGCTAAAATTCCTAAAATAGGATTCTCAAGCGAAATAAGAGCATCGATAAATGGCTGATAACTCCTCATGGGTTCCATGGCGTTCGACATTAAATCTAAGCCATAAAACAATAAGCCAAAGCCTAGCAGCGAAGCACCTGCAAATTTAAAAACTTCTTTATTTGAAATTAGTCTGAGAAAAAATCCAAGGGCAATAATAATTAGTGAATAATCTGTGATTTTAAATGCAATAATTTGAGCAGTAATAGTGGTTCCAATTCCAGCGCCCAATAAAATACCAAAGGTTTGTTTATAACGAATTAAATTTGCTTCAACTAAACTTACAACCATTACTGAAACTGCGCTACTGCTTTGTATCAGTGTGGTGGAAATAGTGCCGGTGAGAAATGAAGTAAAGCGGTTTTTTGTAAAGGTGTTTAATATTTTTCTGACTTTTGGTCCAGTGGCTTTGGTTAAGCCATCACTCATTAATTCCATTCCATAAAGGAATAGCGCGAGACCTCCAGCAAAAAAAACCAAAATATTGAACCAATTAATCATTTAAAATTTCATTTATTCAAACTTTAAATTACAAAAAAAGCCTGTCAGAATGAACTTATCAGGCTTAATAAAAATAGTATTTTTGTTTTTAAATTTTCTTAACCTTAATTGAGCATCCAATTGCTTTTGTTTCAGCTGCTTTTGGTTTTTTGCTCGACATTAAATTATTAATAGCATTTGATAAAAAGGGTTCTTTTACATTGGCATGCTTCACGCATATTGTCATCAATTGTGCAAATGTAGACTACTTTAAATTCGCCTTTATTGTTTTTGAATAAATAAACGTGCCGTGTTTTTGTTGCATCATAAAACGGGAATACTACTTGTTTTTCATCAAATAAATATTGGAAAGTACATCCTTTTTTTTTGCTCTAACAATCATGATATCATAAGAATCAGATGAATGCTGTTCTGGGTGGTTTGGATTAATTGCAACAACAGGGTAATCATTATATTTATACATTTTACCCAGTTTAATAGTAATAACACCGTTGTCTTTTGATTAATCGGAAAGGGATACTATTTTACGGTAGATATTTATTAGTTTAAAATTCATGCCTTCGTCTCCAACTTTATAAGCTTGTGCCGATAATCAGAAGGATGGCAAGCAAGGGTAAATAAATAAATTGTTTTATTTTAATTTATTGAATATTAAATTCCGGGTTAATGATATCTTTTAGTTCACTATAGCTAAGGGTGGTTCTGTAAAATATCACTTTGTTTTGGTTTATGGATTTGCTTACAGAAATACTACAGTCCCAATCTTTGTAAGCCTTGTTAATCCAAATGTTCGAATCATTATCGTCCAATAGAATTGCTTCAGCTGAAATGTTATCTTTTATTAAAAAGCGGATTACTCTAGTAGCTAAATGCTTTTAAAATCAAGGGTATGTAGTACTATTTTAAGCTTTTTGGTTTTAAATTCCTCAAGTAGGGCAATTCTTCCACACAAGGTTTACACCAGATTGCCAAAAAGTTAATTACATACAGCGTATCATTAGTTACATTTAATCTTTCTTCAAGTAGATCGTAATTTTAATTTCAACTTGTTGAACCCAAGTGGTATGAATACTTAGTAAAAAAGTGGTAAATAATATGATTTTAATCATGTTTTAAATTATTTATTAAAAAACAGTAGGGTTTATGTATTGTTTCATGTTATAATGTTAAGGAGTTGTTAATTTATCAATTTCTTATAGGGAGCAAGCTTTTAAAGGCTATGCTGTCCTATTAAAACCAACTGAAAAAGTAACAAAGTGCAATAGCTTTTCTGTTTAATATTTTAATAATTATTTAATTTTAATTACCATGGGTAACCAAAAAATGTACAATCAAAACTCAAATGAATCGTCTTATTCGTTTACTGACAATTCAAAAGTGGAAAAAATTTCTTTAAATGACACAGGTTGGATACAACCAGAATTGAACGAGGAATTTAACAACTATCTTGAAGAATACGATTAGAAAGCTTCAAGCATCTTCCTTACTGTTAGTTAGAATTTTATGGCTTAATAAATCATTAACCTGTTTTTTAAGCCATTTTATTTTTTCTTTGTTCTTTATTTTTATAAGCCCAAGCTATTAAAAAACATTATAATCTTCTTGTTTAATAATTAATTGAAGCTATTTTTGCATTCGAAATGTAAAAAAATGCAATTTGCAAATATTTGCAATACCAAAATTAATATTAAGTACACAAGATTATGAAAACAAACTCATTCAGATTTTTAGCTCTAATTTTTAGTGCAAGCTTGCTATTTGCATCTTGCTCATCAGATGACGATAAAACAGAAGACGAAAAAATTGAAAATACTCCTTCTGTAGTTCAAGCTGACGGTCAATGGAAAGTTGATAGCATTCTTAATACAAGCAATGTTAAATGGTATAAGGTTACCGGAAGCGACGAATTCAACTCAATGAAAATTGAATGGTCTGAATTAGGATATCATGGTAACAATAAAGATTATAGTGCCGATATTCAAGTATCAGCATACAAACTTGATGGTATAACTCCTTATAAAGTTGGTGAAAGCAATTTTGAGGATATGAATGTTGGATATGAGGCCGAAGCTAAAGATATTATTCTGAATGAAGAAAATGATATTTTGCTTAAAGTGGCATTAACTTCAGAAAATATTTTTGGTACATATGCATTGAAAGTTAGTGGTTCGGCTGAGGCTGATACAATTATCAAAAATATTAATATTAAAGACGAGTGGAAAGAATTTTCAATAAACGAAAAAGAAGTGTTTGCTTTTGAAATTGATGCCACAAATTACGATACTTTACAAATTATATGGGCTGAAGTAGGGAGTCCGGAAAACACGGGAGATATAAGTTATACGGCTGATATTCAAGGATCTGTTTATATGTCGGATGGATTAACTGCCTACGAACAATTAGATAACCCAGGTAAATTATTCGAAGATAAAGATAAAAGCTGGAGTGATAATCCTAAAGGAATTGTTGTAGATGAAAGCGATAAAATTGTAAAAATATTTTTAAGAAAGAATGCTGCTGTTGGAACATTTGCTTTAAAAGTAGTAGGTCGTGGTAATAATGGCAGTAACCCAGCTGATGAAATTGTTTATACTGAAATTGGCCTTTTAAATGAGTGGTTAGTTGATACCATTGCAGCAGGAGAAACTATTGGTTATAAAGTAAAACATGGATTAACAGAAGCAACTACTTTAGAAATTATTTGGTCGGAAGTAGGTGCACCGGAAAATACCTATACTGCTGAAATTGAAGGATCTGTTTATAAAAAAGATGCAGAAACTCCTTATTTAATTGATGGCTCGGATAAAGAGTTTGTTGATAAAAATAAAAGTTGGTCCGATGACCCAAAAGCAATTATTATCGATCCTTTGGAAAACAACTTTAGAATTCACATTAAAGAAACTGCTGGTATGCAAGGTTCATACGCATTAAAAATTGTTGAAAAAGTTAAATAATTAATAATATAAAATGGAGCCCTGAACACATGTTTTGGGGCTTCTTACTTTAATATTGCCTATGAAATATACTATTGTTTTAGTATTATTTTTTATTTCATTTTCTGTAAAATCACAGCTTCATCAGAATTTAAAAGAAATTGTGGTGGAAGGTGAGGCAGAAAAAAATGCCTATGAGACACAAAAGGAATCGGGTACGGCTAAATTAGTTGTGAGTAGTAAAGACTTGAATAATTTTGGTCACCATGCTGCTGGCGATGTACTCAAAAGATTGCCAAGAATTGTAATGCAAGGACCCCCGTCGTTTAATAGAAATGTTATGATGGCTGGTTTAGATAAACAATTTCAGTGCATTTTAATTAACGGTAAGCGGCCAGCCGGCGGTGAAGATTATCGCGATATGAAACTGGATCGGATTCCCATGGATTTAATTGAGCGGATTGAAATTATTTACAATCCACCAGCAAGTATGGGAGCAGATGCCACAATAGGCGCCATTAATGTAATTTTAAAAGATGCTCCAGAAAAAAGAGTGATTTCCGCAGATATTTCAATGGATAATACTTCAACAAAAGGAGGAATTAATCCTGAAGGAGCAATTACATACGGCGATAATTTGGGTAAGTTTTCTTTTCTGGGCTCCTATAGTTTAAATAATTTTCAACGTGAGAATATTCTTAAACTTAGCGATGGTGAAATTAGTGGAGAGGAAATTGAAAATTTGGACGTTTGGATTCATGGACTAATTGGAGATTTTAATTATAAATTAGATAGTACCTCATCTATTAAGTTACACTCATATTTCACAAGATATTCTGAAGCCAATAATTTTAGTGCCGATGCCAAACGCAGAACAAAAGGGGGCTTAAATACAACCATTGATAATGCAGATGACACCAAACTTCGCTTACTTCATAGCCACACTTTGACATACGATAAAAGCTTTGATAAAACAAAATGGAGTACCGATCTTTCTATTGCACAACATTTCGATCAAAAAATAAGAACAAGAAAAAGACTTCAATCGGAAGGGTTTGAACTTAGCGATGAGGATGAGGGACAAGTTAATACAGAACTTAGGTTTTTAACGAGCCTTTCATCAAGTTATAAACGCCATAAATTTTCTCTTGGGCTTGAAGCATCAACCTTGGTAAGAGATTATGATCGACTGGTTTTAACAAAAATGGAAGATCATATGTTTTGGGATGGCGAAGAAGATGGTTCATATGATTTGAATGAAAATAGAATGGGTTCTTTTATTAGGGATGAATTTAAAATCGGAAAATTTTGGATTTCACCGGCACTAAGGTTCGATTACGATTATGGTGATTACAAAACTGCAGATACTATTGGAAACTTATCTTATACTTCATTAAATCCATCGTTACATACAAAATATTCGCTCACAGATAAGCTTTTTGTGAAGACTGATATTGCAAGACAGATTTCGCGTCCACCTTTTAACTTAGAGGTGCCAATTGACAAAATAAAACATAAAAAAGTATTAATAGAAAGAGGAAACCCGGACTTGGAACCTTCTAGAGCCTGGAATTTTGGAGTTGGAGTTGAAAAATATTTTGGTGATAAAAGCTATGTTATTGGGAGAGGTTTTTATACCATTATGCGCGATTTAGTTGAGCTTAAAAATATTGGCATCGATCCGAATTATAATTATAACATCCTGCAATCGGTTAATATTGATAGTGGTTTAGTATGGGGAATTGATATTGATACTCGTTTAGATCTGAGCTTTATTGGAACTAAGGGTTTAGCTTTTATGGGTAATATTTCGTGGTTAGGTTCTGAGGTTCGCGATCCGGGAACTTTTGAATTACGAAAATTAAATTATCAACCTGAGTGGATTGCTAATGGTTCACTTGATTATATTAATACTCGATATAAATTTCAATTTTCCTTAGGGGCAAATTATGTGGGCGAAAGATCATCGGCAGCTACTGTTGTTGATGGAGTTATTGTTGATGCGCATATTCAAGGTGAATATATACAGTGCGATGCACGAATAAAATATTTTTTCTCGACCTGGGGTAGTGTTTACCTAAATGTAATTAATATTTTTGACGAGGCGAATGAATTCCAACAAGGAGCAGTTCATGAAACTGAAATTATAGGAAGAAATTTGGTGCTTGGAGTGAGTTTGCATTTTTAGAATAGAAGAACGGAGAACGGAGAACGAAGAACGAGAGTTAAGGACTAAGAAAGGAGAATGGAATGATAAAATTTTATGTAGCATTTGACGATACCGATACTATAGATTGTGGAAGAGGAACAGGGAAGTTAGCCCGATGGTTTGCCGATGAATTGCCCGAAGGATGTAAGCAAGTAATGGTGGTTCGTCAGCAATTATTGCATTCTCCCAATATACCTATGACTTCTCATAATAGTTCCTTATGTTGTATTATTGAAGCTCCCGACGAAACGGTTCGTGAAGAATTAATTAAAAGGGGAATTGCACATATTAAGAATAATTTTTTTGAGGGAAGTGATCCTGGTTTTTGTGTGGCCACAGAAAACGATAATTTGCAACCTTTAATTGAGTTCGGACTAAAATGTACAGGAACAAAAGTGAAGCAACCAGAAGCTTTTGAAGCCGCAAAAGAAGTTCATTTATCGGGTCATGGTGGAACTAATGATGGAGTTATTGGAGCTGTAGCAGCTGTAGGTTTAACTCACTTTGGTGAATCAGGTAGGATTGTTGATTACGGAGATCTTCGTGAGTTGCCTGAGAAAACTACTGCTGGTGATTTGCGTGAACGAAATATTTTCCCAATGTCTGTAAACCGACACGCAGAATACATACCTAATGATCATATTATTGACAATCAAGGATCGTTGCGACCTCATTTATCGGCAAAGCGATTAGTGTTACCCGTGTTATCTGTTGGGAATAATGAATGGCAAAGCATTTCTCTAAAAAAGGAATATAATTTTGATAATTAGTCTGTATGGATAATACATCGAAAAGATTATACAAATACGTTGTTAAACAAAAGAAGAAAATTCTTTTGGGTGTATTGGCTACTTTGCTAATGAGTTTGGTAGAGCTTTTTACTGGTTCCATGCTCAAATTTTTAACTAACCTAATTGATAAGTTTACGGGTTCATTTGCCGACGGAATTGATAAAGCCGCCAAGTTACCTGTGAAATTCAATATAAACCATCCCATAACAAACGAAAAAATAGAATTAGTAAATAAAACTTTGAAGGGAGCTGATGAAATATTTCGGGGAATGTTGGTTTTATGTTTGTTATTTATAGGCTTATACTTTTTGCTAGCCCTCTTTAATTATTTGCGGAGGGTTTTTATGAATGCGGCCACACAACGAATTCTACAAAACTTTAAAGAAGATATTTATAATAAAATTTTAAAACTTCCTTTTGCCTTTTTCAGAAGTAATCAAACAGGTGATGTAGTTTCCAGAATCACTTACGATGTATCTACCTTAAGTGAAATTATTGACCTTTTAATTGAAGTTGCAAGAGCGCTAATTTATATTATTGTTTTTATTCCTGTAATGTTTTTTATGAGCTGGCAACTGTCCATATTTACCATTTTATTTTTTCCAATATCTGTTGTTTTAATCGAATATGTTACCCGAAAAATAAAGCGGGTAAGTAAAAATATTACGGATAATGTTGGTGATTATACAGGTTTTTTAGAAGAAAAAATTAATAGTTTTAAATTGGTAAAAGCTTACGGAAAAGAGGAAGAGGAAAGCAAGACTTTTTCAAACTTAGTTGAAGAAAATTATCGGCATAATTTACGATTAATAAAGCTTAAGTTTTCAATGAACCCAACCAATGAGTTTGTTGGAATGCTTCTATTGGCTGTAGTTTATATATTTTATAGTTACAAAATTACTCATGATCATACATCCTTGGGCGATATTGTATTTTATTTATATCTGGTAAAAACATTGTATAAGCCAGTTAAGAAAGTAGCACAAGCATGGGGACAGCTTCATGTTGCATTGGTAAGTACAAGAAAAATATTTAAGCTGCTCGACGAAAGCGAAGAAAATGATGAATTTAATAAATCGCCCCAATCATTAGGGGAAATCGATTCGATAGAATTCAGGGATGTTCACTTTTCATATCCAAATGATGAAAGAGATGTGTTGCAAGGAATTTCATTTAAAGCTAATGCTGGTGAAATAATTGGATTATCAGGAAAAACGGGTGCCGGAAAATCTACTTTATTAGCTTTGTTGCCAGCTTTTTTTCTACCAAATAGGGGCGTGATAGCCATAAATAATCAAAGCTATTTGAACTTTAGCATCCAAAATTTGAGAAAAGAAATTCGTCATGTTGATTCTTCTGGTCAGTTTATTAATGGAAGTATAATGGAAAATTTAGCTTATGGAGAAATATCCATT
>JAEINW010000133.1 GCA_016342715.1 Salinivirgaceae bacterium
TATTTATCCATTTTCAAATCTTAAAATGATTTTTAAAATCCTTGCAGATTAATCTACGAAAGTATTGGATGTCTGAGTTTTACTAATTCTGATAAGTTAAACCAAAATAATATGACCAGTCGTAAGTATTTAATTCTATTGTTTATTATCGCTATAAGCATAAAAAGTTATTCTCAACCGTATTTTGAAAATAGAGCAGACATTCCTGAAAAATACACCTGGGATTTAACGGTTTTATTTGAAGACTGGAATATATGGAAAAGTTTTTACAACGAAACAGAAACCCTAGTTTCGAAAATCGTTGTGCGAGACTCTTTTTGTACGGCAAATGAGTTATACGAAAGCATGTATGCATTAGATACCATAGGCAATAGAATTGATAAATTGGCGATGTATGCAATGATGCAAGCAAATGTAAACCAAAAGGATGAATTTGCAGAAAAACAGCGCTACAAAGCCATGGTTTTACCCCGCTGCCGAACGAGTCCTCTCGTGTGGCCACATTTATAATTAAACGGCTAACTTTATTAAAAAAAAGCCTAACATTTTTGCTAGGCTTATATCTTATTTTAATTTCTTTTGTTTACAACGAACGCATGAGGACAGGCGCACGAGCGTCGTTTTTTTAATCAGTCATTCGTGCGGGAGCTGGGTTTTTAAATGTTTTCGTAAACACTTTGCAGTTTTAATCTATTATTTTAAACCAATTAGTAATAAACAACTGTTAATAATCGAAAAGTTAGAAAGATAATTAAGCTTTAGTAGCTTTAATTATTTAATCTCTAAAGTTGACGTTCCAATCATATTTCCATCACAAAAAATGTCAGCTTTGTATATACCTGTTTCTAAGTCTACATCATCAGCAATATCATAATAAACCGTTGTATTTACAATACTTCCTTTATATTCAATTTCTCTATATGCCGAATAGGCTATTTCTTCACTATCATATATAAACATTTCCTGAGTTGGTGTCATTAACACATGATCTTTTGGATCGGTAATTCTAATATAAATATTTTTCAGTCCCTGTGGAGCAATCATATTTTCATCGAGCGAAAAGCTAACGGCTAATCTTTTCACCTTTTTTGCCTTTATTGTATTTTTTCCTTTGTGATTAAATGAAATCAGATTAACATCAATTGCTCTTATAACCGAGGCTAACTCAACTTTGTCTGCTGCTTCCTCATATTTATCTGATAGTTGTTTGTTTTCCTTTTTTGCAGAATAATACTGTTGTTTAATTTCTTTATTTTCTTCTGTTAATTGAATGTTTGCAGTATTTAATGAATCAATTTGCTGAATAAAACCCTTCATTATATCTCTAAGAGTTGTTAACTCCTTTTTATATTTTGTGATTTCAGACTTATTTTGAGTTTTTACTGTTCGCAATTCAAGCATAATTTCCTTAATACGTGTTTGCTCTTTTTCAAGTTTTTCAGAAATACTATCATTTGATGTTTCCAGACTTTCAAAATCATCTAAAAGATTTTGATATTGAAAAGTCAGGGTTTCTTTTTCTTTATTAACTTCATTTAATTCCGCAATTTTTTGTTCCGTTTTTCTATTCTGATCAAAGTACAAAACCCCGAGGGCAATTAAAATTAATGCCAATACTGCAATAATTATTTTATAACTCTTGCTGTTTTTACTTGCTGTATTAAACTCTTTAATATTATCCACAATTATGTATTTAAGGTTTATGATTCGCACAAATTTATTACTTTTTTAATAAATAAGGTACTAAGCTTTGCTTTGTCCTAATAAAAATTATTCTTTAAACGCTCTTGCTTTTGTATCTTTTTGATTTGCTGGATACTACAATTGCTTCTGTGCTTAAAAAGAAATTCCTAATCGGACGTTTTATTTGGTATTTGAGCTGTAATTGGCCATTTTAATCCTTTTACTTTTTCTAAGTTTGCATAAATTGATCCTACCATTATTTTTGCCTTAATTTGAACGGGCACTCTCGCCTTATCATTTGTAACCCAAACAATCATATCTTCACCTCCCGAAAAAATGGAGCCTTCGACCAATAAAATAGAAAATTTTACGCAATTATACCGTCTTTCATCCTTTAGCTCAACGTCCTCCTTTCCCAAATAACGAATAAATAAGGATGTTATTTTATTATCAAGGATCATTTTTAACGGTACGGTATCATTCTTTTTGAGTTTAGAAAAATCGATGTTTCGGCAATAATAAATGGCTGTTAGAACGTCTAAAACGCAATCTTTTAATTGCAGTGTATCTGCAAATTTAGGGCTTTCGCTATCTTCAATGCTGCTATATATAAGCTTTTTAGCATAATCAAATTCATAACTATTATTTACCTTTGAATTACCCTCACTCGTATTCCTCGAAAACCATATCGGGCTTAATGTTGCAGAATCGGCAATGGCTTGATAGGTATCGCGAACTTTGTATATCCAATCATAATGTGGCAAGGTATATCCAGTACTAATAAAATGATAGGCTTTTTTGTTGTTTTTGATTTTTGATTTTGTTTCAAATACTACTTCTGCGGCAGCAAACCAAACAAATCCCAAATTATAATAAACATTGTAAGTTGCCTTTTCTCCCGATGCAAAAACAGTATTTTTCATTGCACATTGACCAAACAATGAATAGCTAATAACTATAAATCCTATGAATAGTGTTGTTTTTAACATTTAACGACTTGATAAATATTTTTTTGCTACAAATTCTATAGTTTCATCAATAGGTGTATAACTATAATTTATGAAATTACTAATCTTGCTACCATCATACAAGTTTTTCTTGTGAGCCGCCCGATGGGAGAATTTTGTTAGCCTTGGTTGTTTTCGTGTAATCATTGATACCAATTTGCTAGCCTTCCAACCCACACTTGTTACAAAACTATTTGCATAAAACCGTGGTGATTTCACAACTAATGCCGTAGCAATTTTTTTAAATAGCATCTCATAACTTAGCGACTCCGAAGACAAAATAAATCGTTCTCCTGATATATCAGAATCCATTAATAAAATCATTGCCTTGGTAACATCTCTAACATCTACATAAGAAGTAATTCCTTTTGTGTAAAACATTAAGCCTTTTGCAAGGGTTGAAAAAATTTGAGAACTTCCATTATTCCAATCTCCTGGCCCCAAAATAACTCCCGGATTAACAATAACAGCATTAAGTCCTTCTGCAACCCCTTTCCACACTTCCATTTCAGCTTCATATTTGCTCAAAGAATAATGTGACTTTCCTGTGGCTGCCCAAGGCGTGTTTTCATCTATTTTGTGTCCATTAATTTTTCCACCAAGAGTGGCAATACTACTAACAAAGCATAGTTTATTTACTTGCTTCTCCAAACATACATTTACAAGATTCTGGGTTCCTTCAACATTTGTCTCAAATATTTCTTGTTTATCCTGTTCTGCAAAAGACACCTTTGCTGCGCAATGATATACGTTTGCACCTTGAGGGATGAAGTTCATTAGACTCTCAAAATCGTTCATTTCGCCGTCAAAAAATTCAACTTCTTTTATTAATTTTTGTGGCTTGTCGCTATAAAAAGCAAGATTGTTAATTAATTTATCAACTGAGGTTTCCTTTCTTTTAATAACAGACACCTTTTCTCCTCTTGAAACTAAATCAAAAATTAATCTTGACCCAACCAAACCTGTACCTCCAGTAATGATATTAATCATGCCACTATTTTCAAATTTTTCATCTAAACTAAATAAAATATAGCCACAATATACGGTATCGTGTTATTAATATTAAAAATAAAACTTTATTTCAAACATGTTTTTTTACACCCTTAAAATATAAATTGCTTAGAAATAATCACTGCTTATTGCGCTGTTTGGTTTTTTATTTTCATTTTCTTAAATAAATGAGCACAAAAGTTATTTAACCCCCATAATTCATGAGAAAAGAAATTCTGTTTGCGTAAAGTGTTGGTTTTGTTGTGTTTATTGCACATTTTGAGATTCAAATTCATAGCCCACTTTTGTACTAATGTTTAAGTTAAGGTTCTAAAACCAACACGTTGTCAATCAAGCACAAACAGCTTCTCAACTTAGCGTAGCGTTCATGAGCGTTTGCGAATAATAATTAAGTCCCGAACCTTTGGCTCATGCGAAGCATAATTTTTCGGCTTAAGTCTTGAAAAAGATGCCTTACAGCAAAAATGAATTTTATTCCCAATGATTTATCCAATAACTCCGATATTGTTTATCATATAATGCATTGAGAAATTGATCCATCGCAACAATATATAAAAAGAAGTGTAACTTCTTATTTAAGAATAAACACCCAAAGGCAAAGCAGCGCAAAACAATTTAATGAAAGACCTCGCTACCAGCAGACGAGGGATCAAAATAGTAGAACTTTTGTTTTCTCGCAGCAAGCTGCGGGGAACTTTTCTCATGAGCAAAGCGAACTATTATCACGATCCCGAACTCGGGAGAGTAATAATATGAACCCACATTGTGGTATTAAAACTAATTAATTCGAACAGCCAGATTTGAGTCTGGTGAATAAAGCACCGTGCCCGGTGGTATAAATACTTTATCTCCGGGTTTTACATTTGAATATATTTGTCGGTTTCCTACCTTTCTGAGATTATTAACTTTTACTTTCTTTTTATTTTCATTATAATATAAATAATATTCCTTATTCTTTTCGTGACTGATGGTTTGCATAACCACCTCAGAGTCGTTAAAGTAGGTGTATAGCAATCGTCCATCTTCAATAATTAAGTAATAATCCTGGCCATCGGTAGGTATGATAAAATCACTTTTTTGACTTGCTAAAATAGGTTCGTTTTCATAAACTGGTATAACACAATGCTTGGCATAGGTATTGCGAACATAACCCGATTGATATTGTGCAATTACATTTGATAATAATTCGTCCATAAAATCGGGGTGAATGGGATGCTCTCCTCTTGACATTAGTGTAAGGTTTATTATTCCAAATAAATTTTGTTTAAACCCAGTGGTATCCAGCGGTATTTCGTTGTACTGTGCAAAAAGTTCTTCGTAAAACAAACTGCGTTTTATAATTTTTTCGGCATATTTTACCGCACTCTCTCCTGCCCCATTGTATCTTCGAATTCCTTCAAATTTATGCTCAAAATCGTATTGTTTAACTTCGGGTAAAAACACAAACGGAAATTTAATCATGGCTCGAACACTTCTAAAATGATGTTTCCCGTACTTATCGAAGTAGAAAAATTGTTTCCAAGTTTCCTTATCTTTTTTATACAAATATTGCGCTGTCTTGCGATACAATTGCGGTAAGCCCTGACTCATGTTATTATCGCCACTTGCCCAGGGATTAAAAGACGATTCAGTAAATTGCTGTGCCAGAATAATGCTTAAACTTGGGGCATCAGCTCCTAAGTCCTGATAAGCAGCCCAAGCTTCTTCTTCGTAATGTTGAACCAAGTTTGAAGGAACATAACCCACTCCGGTTTTATGATCGGGATTATAAAGTCCGTAATATCTGGCTGAATTATTTCCTCTATAGCTTTGAAGCTCCACGGGTATTCTGAAATTTTTTGGGATTTTATTTTTCTCCCACGATTCAGTTTGAGCCGTCCGCTGTTTTATATAGTTTGCCTTGTGTTTGCTATTCATCCGGTGAAAATTCACCAGCTTTTGCATGTCACTTTTGCCCGATGCATTGTTGCCAAACACCGAGTTAAAAGCCAAAATGCTAATTACAGCTATCAACAGTATTAATCCTCTCCTCATTTGCATCTCTCCAAAATCCTGTTAAAGTAAAACTCCCTTTTAAATCAGGCTTCAAAATTAGTTATTTTTTGCCCACAAAAACAAATTATAAGTAACAGTTTTTCAGTGCTTTTACTATCAATTAAAGAAGTTGTCTTATCTCCACGACGACAACTTATAGTTAAGGGTAAAATATACGATATTGTTATACTGTCCCTTTCTTAAAAAAGATGAATACTTGCTCGAGTAACCGCGAACCTGAGAAACAGAGTATTGAAACATTCCCGCCACTGATATTTTTTTTGAAAACTCATAATTAATCCCTGCAATGCCACTTATCTCAAATTTATTAAACGGATATTGAGACTCTGCTAAATCGCTACCACTAATGCTTTCTAAGCCTTTAATTAAATAAGCTAAAGCCAGGCCGGCTTCAAAATTTACTTTTTTATAATGAAAATATCTCACCGTGAATGGCATTTCCACATAATGAAGTTGAGAACGATAATCGATTCCTGTTTCGTTATCTGCCTTTCGGCTGCCTTTTTGAATATACCGTAAGCCAAATTGCAAGGCTAGTTTTTTATCGATAAATCGATTTACATAAGCGCCTGAAATTAATCCTGCTTTATTATAGCCACCAAAAGTATCGCCATCGAGTTGAGAAGCCACCAGCCCGCCATATAAACCGCCATTAAACTCCTGAGCATTAGTAAGCTGTAATGCTCCAATCAGTAACGAAATGAATAAAAAGATTCTAAACATATTTTTGAATTTTATTTTTTAATTCCAGAATTCCCTCTTCGGCCTGTTTTTGAATAATTGTAAAGCTTAAACCATAAGGAATAGCCACATTGTTTGGGTCGATAAGAAACTTTGGAATATCGGGTTTTGTATAGGAAACCAAGCTTGCTGCAGGATAAACATTTAAGGAGCTTCCTATAACTACAAAGATATCGGCCGAATTTACTATTGGCAGCGCTTCGTCAATTGCCGGAACGGCCTCTCCAAACCAAACTATATGTGGTCGAAGTTGTGCTCCTTTTTCGCAATTATCACCTAGTTTTATCGGTTTGCTTCCTATATCATAAATTAAATTCGGATATTTTGTGCTTCGAACCTTTGATAGTTCCCCATGCAAATGTAAAATGTTTGAGCTACCCGCTCTTTCGTGCAAATTATCTACATTCTGTGTAATTATATAAACATCAAACCATTCTTCTAATTCAGCTAATATTTTATGACCTAAGTTTGGTTCAACTTCATCCAATTGCGCTCTTCGTTGGTTATAAAACTCCAATACCAGTTCGGGATTGCTAACAAACGCTTCTGGAGTTGCCACTTCTTCAATTCTATGTTTTTCCCACAATCCGCCGGAATCACGAAAAGTACTTATTCCGCTTTCGGCACTCATGCCTGCTCCCGATAAAACTACTAAGCGTTTTTTTTTCATTGTTGCTCTTGTTTTTGGTTAAACTTTTTTAGCTGTTTTTTATGTTTCCTTATTCCGTCTTCCAAATTAATTACAATATCAAATCCTTGTTCTATAAGAGTATTACAAACCATAACACTGCGTTCACCCTCCATACAATATACCAATATTGGCATACTTTTATCTATCTCCCCTATAATATTTTCCAATTGAGCTTTTGTAGAAACAGCAATTGAATTGCTAAATCCACCTTTACCTACTTCATCTTCCGGTCGAGCATCAATTAGTATTTCATTATTAATTGATTCGATATATGCTGTAAACTCATAAAATGTAGCATTAATAGCATTTGTGTTTAATTGACAAAACCCAGGGATAAACCCAAACATCGCAAAACAAAACAATAATATTCTTAACATCGTTCTTTAATCAATCTCCTCTTCAACCAACATTAACTCTGCCATTATAGCATCGCTAACAAAAACTCCCTCATCGGATAAAACCAATGCATTATCTTTTAAATATAACTTTTTTGATTCAACAAATTTCTGTGAATTATGCAACAAATGATGCTTTACCCGATTGCCAAATTGAGCCTCAACTTGAGCCAAATTTAAGCCGCGTTTTGTGCGCAAGGCGGTTATTAACAACTCGTTATACTTATCGCTTTCCGATAAAATTTCTTTTTCATATACTGCTTGTTTTTTCATAATTCCATTTATATACATTGATAAATTTGAGGGGTTCCATAAGCGTGTGTCAATATTGTATGAGTGAGCCGACGGACCAATTCCCAAATATTTCTTTTGATTCCAATAGTTTGAATTATGCTGTGAAAAAAAACTTTCTTTTCCGAAATTTGAAATTTCGTACTGAATAAAATTGTTTTGTTTCGCCCAAGCAATCAGTGTTTTAAATTGCATGATACTGGCTTCTTCCATAATAGGTGTTATTTCACCTTTTTTGCGCTTAATCTCAAACACTGTCCCTTTTTCGTAGGTTAAATGATAAGCCGATAAATGCTGAACATTTAATGATTCAACGATTTTTAGGTTTTCGTTCCACCTTTCGATACTCAGATTTGGCAAGCCAAAAATCAGATCAACACTTATGTTTTTAAAGCCAAATTCTTGAGCCATTTTTACAGAATTAATAGCTTGCTCGCGATCGTGTCTCCTATTCATTAACTGCAAATCATCGTTAAAAAACGACTGAATACCAATACTTAGTCTATTAATTCGGGTTTCCGATAACAATCGCAACTGTTTTTCTGTAAGGTCATCGGGATTTGCTTCAAAGGTAATTTCTGGATTTTCAACTACATTATAATTTAAATAAATGCTGTCGAGAATTTGGTTTATTTCATCTATAGAAAGCAAAGAAGGCGTACCTCCTCCAAAATATATGGTGCGAATAGTCTCTTCTCCTATCCAATCTTTTCGTTGTTCTAATTCCGAAAGCAAAGCCAAAATCAATTCGGGCTTTCGCTTGATTTGCGTAGTTGAATAAAAGTCGCAATAATGGCAACGCTGCCTGCAAAAAGGAATATGAATATAAATACCAGACATATGGTGGTTTTTTACAAAGATACTAAATACCTAGGGAACCCAAGTTAGGCTTTTTGGAAAAATTAGTAATTTATTCGCAAGCCGAAACCGCTGCCAAATAACCTGTTGACCAGGCAATTTGCAAATTATAACCGCCGGTATTAGCATCCAAATCTAAAACTTCGCCTGCAAAATATAATCCCTTAACTAATTTCGATTCCATGGTTTTATTGTCAACTTCGCTTGTGTTTACACCTCCAGCCGTAATAATGGCTTCTTTAAATGAACGATATCCGGAAACTTCAAACGCTAAGTTTTTCATCAAATTTTTAATTCCTTTTCGCTCTTTAGCAGAAATTTGGTGTCCTTCTTTTTTGCTATCGATATTTAAAAGCTCAAGAAATACGGGTATCATTTTTGAGGGTAACCAGTTTCTAAAAATATTATCAATTTGCTTTTTCCCAAATTCGTTTAAATCGCGAATTAGGCGCTGATCAAGTTTAACTTCATCCAACGCTGGTTTTAAATCGATAGATAGTTCCACTTTGTTTCCCTTATCCAGTTCACCAACAATACTTCTGCTTAAAGTAAGAATTACGGGGCCAGAAAGACCAAAATGTGTGAACAACAATTCACCAAATTCATCTTGGGCTTTTTTTCCGTTTACCCACAAACTTACGTTGGCGTTTTTTAAAGCCAATCCTTGCATGCTCTGGGCAATTTCCCCTTTGGTTTCAATGGGAACCAAAGCAGGGTACGTTTTCTCAATAAGGTGTCCAGCTTGTTTTGCAAATGTATATCCATCGCCAGTAGAACCTGTTGCTGCGTAAGATTTTCCTCCGGTTGCCACAATTACTTTATCAGCATTAAATATTTCACCCGATTCCAATTCAACACCGCTTATGGCTCCTTCGGTAATTAAAAGCTTTTTTACTTTTGTTTTATACTTTACCTCTACCCTATTTTTGCGTATCCATTTGTCGAGAGCATTCACAACATCGGCTGCCTGATTGCTTGTTGGAAAAACACGGTTGCCTCTTTCAACTTCGGTAGTAACACCAAACTGTTGCAGTAATTCAATAATATGAGATGCAAAATACTTTGAATATGCTGTTTTTAAATATTTTCCTTTGGGATGGATTTGTTTAAAATGCTCCGATGCATAGGAACTATTTGTAATGTTGCAGCGCCCCTTTCCAGTAATTAAAAGCTTTCTACCCGATCGCTCCATTTTTTCAAGCAATAAAACTTTTTTACCTTTTTCTGCAGCAGTTCCTGCAGCCAGTAGGCCTGCTGCCCCAGCACCAATAACAATAATATCAATCATTTAATAAAACTTTATAGTGCAAAGATGAATAAAAGATTTCAATCATCTTATAAGCTACTCTTCATTAATTAAGTCTGGATTAAAAACCGTTGCATCTACCATCTGAGCCATTCGTTTTTTACTATACCAATACATGAAAATTACAAAGCCAAAAAAGAAAATCAGAAGAAAATCTTTATTAACCATTAAAATAAAGTCGTAAACTCCATGAAATAAAAATGGAATAAGAAAAGCTAATACTAAATTTTTAAGCCGTTTGCTCGGAATAAATTTTGCCAAGCCCAAACGATAACCCATAATTATGCCAAAAATTGCATGTGCCGGAACCGCAGTGAAAGCACGCATAACACCTACTTGCATTCCATTATCAAATTTAAACACATAGCTTATGTTTTCGACCAAGGCAAATCCGAGCGAAACAAAAACCGCATACACAATGCCATCAAACTTTTCATTAAAATTTGAGTTTTTCCAAATCAATAAATACACCGCAAAAAACTTTAAGCCCTCCTCAACCAGTGCCGCTACAAGAAAGGCTGTCCATGCTGCTTGACCAAGCGGTGACAAGTTGCTCCCCCACGATTCAATAATTCGCTCAAAATAAATAATGGGTAAAACAATAACTCCACCAGCGACTAGGCCTTCAAATAATAGAGATAAGGGTTCTTTTTCATATTTATCGCGATAATATATATATGCTAGAATTATTAATATCGGTGCTGTTGAAACAATAAGAAGGTTAATCATGAATTTTTATTTTATTGGTTTTTGCTTTAATACCACTTTCTCAATTGCGTTTATCATTAAACCAGCAATATCTTTATTGGTAGCTCCCTCTATTCCTTCTAATCCTGGAGAAGAATTAATTTCTAATAATAATGGTCCTTTGTTACTTCTAATAATATCAACACCGGCAACTTTTAAATTCATAATTTTTGCAGCCTTAATTGCAATTTTTCTTTCTTCTAAAGTAGTTTTAACAATTTTTGCCGTTCCTCCCATATGAATATTTGCCCTAAATTCTCCCGGAGCAGCTGTTCTCTGGATAGCAGCAACCACCTTTCCATCAATAACAAAACAACGGATGTCTTTACCTCCAGCTTCTTTAATAAATTCTTGAACCAAAATATTTACATGTAAACTTTTAAAAGCATTAATTACGCTTTCTGCGGCTTTTTTTGTTTCTGTTAATACAACTCCTTTTCCTTGTGTTCCTTCTAATAACTTAACAATAAGTGGTGCTCCACCAACCATTTTAATAAGGTCATTTGTGTCGAGCGGTGAATTTGCAAAACCCGTGGTTGGGATTTTTAATCCACTATTTATTAAAAGCTGTAAAGAAAACAACTTGTCTCTTGATTTAACAATAGACGATGCTGTGTTTAAGCAGAATACCCCCATAGCTTCAAAATGCCGGGTTAGGGCACAACCATAAAAAGTAACACTTGGCCTTATGCGTGGAATTATAGCATCATAATCGTCTAAAACCCGCCCGCCCCTGTAATGCATTTCGGGAGCCTCTCCATCAAGCTTAATATAGCATTGGGTAATATTCAAAAATTCCATTTGATGCCCACGTTCTTCGCCAGCTTCAATAATTCGAATGTTGCTATATAAATTTGGATTACTCGCTAAAAGTCCAATTTTTAAACCCGTTGGTTTTTTTACATGAACATTATAAAATTGCTGTAAAATCTCTGGAGAGCGATCGCCAACAGATAATTTTAATTCGGGATCAACCAACATTTTTCCAGCCATAGCTTGTCTACCTAATAACATTCGGAATCCCATACTATCGCGGTTTGCCAAAGTTAATTCTACTTCCCAAGTTCTATCAGCAATTGACAATACTGTTTTTATTACAAATCGGGTTTCACTAGTTCCACTGGTGTTTTTTACACTTCGTTTATCAATTACTTGCGATTCGCAATAAATAGTTGTTTTTCCATCGTGTTCGAGCGGATGAACCTCAAATCGCACCCATGGAGAACCATCTTTTGTAAAAGGAGCAATATTAGTAGCGTGTAATGCAGAGGTTTTTGCCCCGGAATCGACTCTGGCTTTTACAGCCGGGATACCTAATTGGGGCAAAGAGCACCACTCCTCGCTACCCACAACAATTTTATTCAATTTTTACTTTTTAATGATTCAATGAACATAAGTACAAATATTTATCTAGCAAATGAAAAAAATATTTTTATTATTTTTCCAATTTCTAATATAATAATTTTGAAATTTGTACTTTCACAACTTCCAAAAGGCTTTATTTGTTTAAATGTAAATAACTTATTGTTAGTAGATTTATGATTGAAAAAGGTACCATAGATAAAATTTTTGACACAGTAGATATTGTAGAAGTGGTGTCCGACTTTGTGAATCTCAAAAAACGTGGGGTGAACTACCTTGGAAATTGTCCCTTTCATAATGAAAAAACACCTTCGTTTACAGTTTCTCCATCAAAAGGTATTTACAAATGCTTTGGATGTGGCAAGGGCGGCAATTCTGTAAATTTTATTATGGAGCACGAACAGCTTTCGTATGTTGAAACATTAAAGTGGCTGGCAAAAAAATACAACATTGACGTTGTTGAAAAAGAAGAAACTCCGGAGCAAAAAGAACAAAAAGACGCTCGGGAAAGTATGCTTATTGTTAATTCGTTTGCACAAAAAACATTTACCAAAAATCTTTCGGAAACCGAAGAGGGAAAAGCCGTAGGTCTTAAATATTTTAAAGAACGTGGTTTTACCGATCGCACCATTGAAAAATTTGAATTAGGTTATTGCCGAAAAACCCGCGATAGTTTTAGCAGCCTAGCTATAAGCAAGGGTTATAAAGAAAAATATTTGGTCGATACTGGACTTACCATTAAACGAGACGATAACTCTTTATTCGATCGTTTTAGTGAACGGGTAATGTTTCCCATCCACAATTTAATGGGTCGGGTAATTGCCTTTGGCGGAAGAACCTTACGCTCTGACAAAAAAATTGCTAAATATTTAAATTCCCCGGAATCGGAAATTTATCATAAAAGCCGGGTACTATACGGGATTTATTTTGCCAAAAAATCAATTATTCAAAACGATAAGTGTTATTTGGTTGAAGGCTACACCGATGTAATGAGCATGCATCAGGCGGGTATTGAAAATGTAGTAGCTTCTTCGGGTACGGCGCTTACTGTTGATCAAATTCGTTTAATACGCCGCTTTACTCCAAACATAACTGTTTTATACGATGGCGATGCCGCAGGTATAAAAGCAGCTTTGCGCGGAATTGATTTAGTTTTAGAAGAAGGTTTAAATGTAAAAGTAGTACTGTTGCCCGAGGGTGAAGACCCTGATTCTTTTGCACACAAACATAGCGCCACTGAATTTTTTGATTTTATTAAAGAAAACGAGGCCGATTTCATTACCTTTAAAACCAGACTTTTATTGGATGACACCAACGGTGATCCGGTAAAAAAATCGAATTTAATTCAAGACATTGTTCGAACCATATCGGTAATTCCAGACAAAATAACCCGAGCCTTATATATAAAAGAATGTGCTGGCCTTATGGGCATGAATGAAGAATCGTTGTATTTTGAAATTAATAAAATTTTAAGAACAAAAAGAGATTCTAAATGGCAAAAGGATCAGAATTCTCCAATGAATCCTTCCGGTGAACCATTAAATTTATTATTGCTCGATTCTGACACCAAAGGTAAATTCGAGTTGTTTGAAAAAGAAATAATTCGTTTGCTCATATCATATGGTAAAAAAACACTATTTACTATCGAAGCAAGTAAAGATAAGCCCGAGGAAAATATTTTAACCGCAGATTACATATTCAGAGAATTAGAGGATGAAATAGTTTTTCAAAGCCCGGTATACAAATTGATTTTTGATGAATTCAAAAAAGAATTAATTAAAGACAACATTCTGGAAAGTAATTATTTTACTAACCACGAAAACCATATTATTTCAAAAACTGCCGCTGATTTGTTAAGCGATGTTCATCAAATAAGCAAAATGTGGAGTAAAAAAGGCACTTATATTACTACTGAAGAAGACAACTTGAAACAAACCATAGATAATGCCATAAATGGTTATAAACATGAGTTGGTTATGAATATTCTTCAAGAAATTGAAAAGGAGCTAAAAGAAAAAACCAATGAGTCTGAATTAAAAGAGCTGTATGATAAGTACATGGCATATACTCAATTTAAAATTGAAATTTCAAAAACTCACGGTCACAGAACCGTTCTAAAAAGATAATTCGCTTTGCAAATCCCTTATTTACATTTATATATATTATGTTTATTTGTATTTGTAGCAAATATTTAGTATTATACACCTTAAAATTAAATTCGGGTATTAATTAAAAAAATTATCTGTGAGATATCTTCTATTTACCTGCATTATTATAACAACTATAATATCATCGTGTAGTTTTAATAATACAAAACAACGAGGCGATAAATATGGTGGCACGCTTAAAATAAATTTAAGCGATGTTCCTGACATTATTTTTCCTGGAC
>JAEINW010000134.1 GCA_016342715.1 Salinivirgaceae bacterium
TCGTCCAACACTTCATGATCAGGAAAATTAGTAATTACCGAATCGATGGTTTGAATGGCCTGATCGTATTTTGACTGATAAAACAACAAATCGGCTCTAGCGTAAGTTTCTAAAGCCGTTTCAAGGCTATCCCATCCGGTATTTTCGTAAATAAAAAAGGCTAGTTCAGCGGCATCGTTGGCTATTAGTTTTGATGTACTTGCTTTCAACACATCGAGCTGACCTTTGGCCCATTCAAAATTTCCGATAAAATAAGCCAATCGGCCTTTACGGAATTTTGCTTCAAAGCCAATGGTATTGTTCTTATTCTTATCTTCTACACGGGCATAAGCAATGGTTGCATCCCAAACTTTTCCATCGAGTAAATAAATATCAGCCAATTCCAGTTCCAAATTACCTTTCTGGCGGTAATCTAATCCCGATAGAGTTATCGCATCTTCCAATAAAAATTGGCCTTCGGCGGTTTTTCCCAGATAAAAAGCTTGTAAGTGAGCCAGATTTTTCACTAAATCGAGGGTTTGAATATTCGTTCCCATTTCGTCGAGGGCATTCATTAGTGCTTCTTCCATTCGCCGATAATCGTCCAATTGATTATCTAAGCCCAATGAAATTCGCTGATACATTACCTGAAGCAATTCGTTTCGTGCATCAAAATAATACTCCAAATGCTTACCTTTAGAAATTACCTGTTGGTAGGCTTTTATAGCCACAGCAAAATTTAAATTATTCGTTGCAACTCTTGCCAAAGCTAATAAACGTTGTCCATTTTCACTCAAGCGTAAATCTAATGCTTTGGCTTGAATAAATGCACTTTCAAAATCCTTATCCTGAATATATAACCATATTAACAATTCACTAAATACAACGACTTCGGGCTGTTTATTTAATCGTAGCAATAAAGCATCTTTCAATTTTTGCGTTAGGCTTTCATCCACATCATTGTAAACCGCCTGTTGTAACCTATTTTGAACTTGTTGTAAATACATTTCACTTATGGCCAGCACATCTAAATACGAATTGATCATTTTATCGTAGTTGCGCTGATAATAATACAACTGAGCCATTTCCATCTGAAAGCCATAGGCTCCTTTTAAAAGCCGTTTCCCTTCTTCGTAGGTTGCTTCGGCATAATCATTCAGCCTTTTGCTTAAAAACGAATTTGCCAAACGAATTACCTGATGCTGATCGGCTTTGAGCTTTTTAATTGCACTTTGGTAGCTTGCATTAGCTTTTGATTCATTTCCTATTTGTGAATAAACTTGTCCCAAGTCGACCAAGTAACTCAATTCATATTTATTGAATTTTATTTGTTCCTTAATTAGGTCTTCGGCCTTTTCATATTCTTTTAAGTTCTGGTAACAATTTAAAAGATATCGGTAATAGGTATTGGTTCTATTTGAATAATATAACTTTTTATAAACTTCAGCAGCTTTGTCAAATTCTCCATTTCGGTAAAATTGTAAGGCAATATGGTTTTCTGGTTTGTTTGTTTCACCCGAATTTTGAGCCTTTGAATAAAGGGCTGTAAAAACAAGCAGAAGAATTACTACAATGAATTTATAATTGAAATTTTTCAATTTGAGGTGTTTTAGTTAATTTCCTTCAATAACTGATCGAGCTCAGCTTTTGTTGCATCAAATGCTTCTTTTTGGGCTTTCAGTGACTTGTTAAAGGTTAAGACTTCATGTTTAAGTTTTAACAATTCGCGTTTCTCATCCTCAATAAAAATTAGAATGGAATCGTTGGGAATATTATCGTGCTTAATGTCATAAAACAAATATTCGATTTGTTTTTTTGAAAGTTCTAATCCCGATTCAATGCGGTTTAATCTTTTATTAATTGTGCGAGATAAAATTTTTGCAGCAGAACTATAGCTACCATAAACCTGAATAAATTCGTTGCTTAAAGTAGCCATACTATCGGTAAGCTCCTTTGTTTGTGAAATGGTTTGGTTCATTTCGGTAAGTAAGCTTCCGTAGCCAATTACATCAATTTTTTTAAACTCTTTTTGAAGACTGTCCATGCTATGATTTAGCCGTTTAACAGTTCTTTTATTTTCAAGTTTTACCGAATTACAACTCGTAAATACCGAGGCTGTCACAAATAAAACGAACAAACTACTTACTACTTTCATATCTTTAATCTTAACTATTTATTAGCGAATTCTATCGGCCGATTTAATTAAACGATCGTCTTTTTTAATAGCTCGGTTTGCCATAAAAACAAAAATTATTGAAATTACAGGAAAAATAGCAATAAATCCAGGATTACCTGCTGCATTCACTATTCCACTCATTTTATTAAAATAGATTCCCGATACAATCAATACTGAGAACAATACCAAATAATTTAATTTTCCAAGTTTCATTTGCAATGCTCTATTTTTAAACGAAAATATTGCTAATAAACTTATTAGCGTACTTAAAACTGGCAATACGGCTAAAGGAATTAGATTAAATCCCAGGTCGGTATTTTGGCTTGACTTAATATGACAAGCATAAAATTCAAATACTTCAGTTGAATTATCAAAAACAGCAAGAGGAAATAAATAAAATAGGATGGCCAATACGGCTGCCGCAAATAAATAAATGGATTGAATTCTCTGTATCATAATTAATTTGTTTTAAAAAAGTATGCGAAATTAATAAATTACATACAGTATTAATAGTTATTTTGAATGATTTTTCACGTAATTAATCAACCAGTTTTCGATAATTTTATTTCCCTGTGGTGTTAATATTGATTCTGGATGAAACTGAAGGCCACAAATATTTTTTGTTTGATGCTTAAAGCTCATTAAAATTCCAGAATCAGTTTCAGAGGTTGCTTTTAACTCCTTTGGAAAGTTATTCATTGAAATAGCCCATGAATGATATCTTCCCACTTGAAATGAATCCTTTAAATTGCGATACAATAAATCATCGTTTAGCTTAGTTATAGCCGAAGATTCTCCGTGAATAATTCTATCTAACTGATAAATGGATGCTCCGAAATATTGGGCAATGGCCTGATGCCCCAAACAAACACCTAACAATGGAATTTTCCCTTCGATAGCCCGAATAACATCAAATAAGCCATTTTTCTCCACTGGCAACCCGGGACCTGGAGATACTATTATTCCTTGAAAACTTTCAAAATTATGCTTCGATGTGATCTCCTCCAATAAGATAACATCCACCGTACACAAGTTGGTTTTGCGCAATAGTTCAAGCAAATTATAGGTAAATGAATCGTTGTTATCTATGATTAGAATTCGCATTATTTGTATTATTTGTTGACGAAAGTATTAATTTTAATTTATATGACTATCGTATCATTATCCTAATTTCATCTATTTATAGTTTAATTTTTAGAAGGTCAGTAGATAAATTCATATTTACAGAGGCAGCAATTATAAGGGCTTATTATATGTACAAATGCTGTCAGGAGCTACGCACGCTGACAGATTTGACCTGACAAGGTCCAAAGATCTTGTCAGCGTCTCTCTCACAAAAATGAAACTAAGTAGTTAACTACAGCCTCTATTAATTTTTATTGGTCAGATAGCCTGCCCCTCTCGATTACTCGGCAAATATCCATGTTAAACATTTTCGGTTGATGTTTGGCTTTTTCCCCAGATTTGGGTTGCATACAAATAGCCCAAGCTTTAGCGTGGGTTGGCATTTAAGCTTGGGCTTTTTGTAGGTCAACGATCATTGGCTCTATTCAAGAATTATTTTTTTTGTACTCGAATACTTATTACTTTTTAGCTGAATGAAATATATTCCTTTTGTATAATTGCTTAAATCAATTATTTCAATAGATTTAGTTATTTGGGAATTTGAAAAAATAACTTGTCCTTTTGCATCAATAATTTTTACAAACAGGTCATTGCATACATTATCAATTAATTCAAAATAAAATATTCCTTTTGAAGGATTAGGATAAATTCTGGCAATATCTCCAAATTCAATAATATAAATTCCCGTTGGAATAATGTTTGCAATAAACATATCATTAACAGTTCCATCATTGCCATCATTTGCGGTTACTGTTATAGTTGCCGTCCCGGTTCCAACCCCAGTCAACATAAGTATTGCTTCATAAATCGAAACAGTAACAACGCTTTCAGAATCACTTATAGCAGAGTAAGTCAAAACATCGCTATCCGGATCGGAAAATACTGCTGAAATATCGATGGTGTAGGTTCCAAAATCTTCATCAAGATTAATGTCCGAAATTGGGTTTTCAACTACTGGAATTTCATTTAAATCATTGATTTCAATAGTGAATTGCTGATTAAAAGTTAAACCTCCATTATCTGTCACTGTGATTTGAATGCTATAGTTATTCTGTGATTCAAAATCAAATTGACTGTTTGTAAGCAGTTGATCTCCTGAAATCAGAAAATTTGTATTATCTGTAAAATCACCGCTAAAAGCATAAGTAAATGTTTCATTATTGTCAGGATCTGTTGTGGTAAAAAACCCTATTATGCTTGCCAAAGAAACATTTTCGTCAACTATATTATTTGACAAAGCCAAAGCCGTTGGCTGTTCGTTTACATCATTTACACTTATGGTTAGTGATGCTTCAAACGTACCATTAACATCCCCATCATCGGTTTGTAAACGAATAGAATAGCTGCTAAGGGTTTCAAAATCGAATATTTCTGTGCTTTTCAATTGATGACCATCAATAAAAAACAGATCATTATTAGTGTCTCCTGTTCCTGCTACCAGTGTATAGCTGTGGCTATCATTTGCATCTGCATCAGTAGTTAATAACAGCCCAACTAAGGTTCCAATTTCGCTGTTTTCATCAATTGTGTTATCGCTTATCGAGATAGCTGTAGGTGCACTGTTTGGAATAACAACTTGGTGGCAAACCATATGCGAATTACAAGTGTTTGTTGCAGTAAGGCATACGGTATAAGTTCCTTTGTTTGAATATGTATGTGTTGGGTCAGCTTCTACACTTGTATTGCTCTCGCCGAAATCCCATTCATAGGAAGTAGCACCCGTACTTTCGTTGGTAAAAGCAACCTGGCTTCCTGTTACAACAAAGCTAAAATCAGATATTGCTACTACATCACATACTGTAATGGGTTCAGTTAATACCTGACTCCAGAGACCATTATCAGATCTTACTCTAATAAATAAATCATGTGCCCCCTCAGAAAGTGTATCCGGATTAATTTCCCCTGTCCAGTCGATACTGTCTCCAGGGCTAATCGTTATAGGATAGCCATTTCCAAAACCCGGATCCTGATTAAAAAAATATTCTGCTGCTACAATTTGAGTTTCAATACTTTGATCAGTATAAATGGTATCGTAAATATAAAATTTATGAGTATCATAAATACTCCATCTACCCTCATTGTCCTTAACCCTGATAAAAAGATGATGAAAACCAATATTTAAGCCGGTTGTAGAAATGCTTGTGGTGAAATTTATGGTTTCGCCACCGGCAATGTTAAGTGTCGATCCGCTTCCCGGCCCCGGATCGGTATCAAAGAAATATTCTGCTGCTACAATATCACCGATATTTGAAGAAACATCACCTATGGTGAAATCTTCGCTTAGCGGACAAAATCCATCATCAACCGTAACAGAATGATCGCCGGCAGCGAGATTGTTTGCAATATAAATTTCTTCTCCCGTTGACCAGGAAATAAGATAATTTTCACTTCCTCCAGTAACTTCCAAAACTGCACTTCCGTTTGCTATTCCATCGGTTGCATCGGTTGTATTTAGAACAAGGTCTGGAACATCATTAACAATTACATTAATGGTTTCAGATTTTATTTCAACACCTTCGCTATTTGTGATCCATGCATAATAATCACCTGAACTTGTTACATCAATAGCCTGCGTTGTTTCACCTGTTGACCAGAGATATGAATGGCCGGTTTCGGCAGTTAAAGTGACGGAATTGCCATCACAAAACTCAATATCGCCGCTCACAGAAACAATTGGGCTTGCAAGCGTGCCAACCACAACTTCTCTTATAACTGAAGAAATACATGCATCACCGTTATTCACCGTAAGTTTTACATCATACCTTCCGGCTTCGGCAAAAGTGTGTAAAATGTCTAAGGCAGTATAATCAACCGCACTATCATTTAGTATATCCCATGAATAGCTTGTTGCTTCATGTACATTTGAAGAAAGATTAGTAAATGTCATTTCATTTCCGGATGCAACTGTATCTGATGTAAAATCGACAACAGGAACTGTGCAAGTGGCATCGTAGGTATAAAAATCAGCAGATTTCACTATGCTCCACTTTCCGTCTTCATCAGAAACCCTGACAAACAAAGTATGTGTTTCTGGTGTAAGCCCTGCCGTTGAAATGTATCTTTCAATATCAAGCTCATCACTTTTAGTTACAATAAATGGAATTCCATTTCCTGTACCCGGATCAGTATCGAAAAAATACTCGGCTGCAACAAGGGGCTTTGAAACAGAAGGTATTTCAGGCTCTATTATTTCATAAATATAAAATTTATGATTGATATAACTGCTCCATTTTCCATTCTCGTCGTTAACCCTGATGTAAATATAGTGATAGCCAGGTTCAAGACCGGAAGTGCTGAATTCAAGGTTTTCATCAACAAGTTCGCCGTTTGTGATGCTGATCGCTATTCCATTTCCCGGGCCCGGATCGGTATCGAAAAAGTATTCGCCACCGGTAATGGTTTGTGCCATAGCAAAAACCACCAGAAACTGGAATATTATTAGTAATAGTATTTTTATTTTTTCCATTGCTACTAAGTTTTTTTAATTGTTATTTGTTGCAAGTTGATGGTCACGTGTTATTTCCTGCAACTAATCCTGCTTTGTAGCTTTAAAATTTACATTTAATGTGCCCCCAACTGGCACTGAGCTTTGATTATCTGGAAATGATATTTCAGTCATAATTGGAAATGGCGGGTTAGCACCCACATCGAAAGGATTAGAACCACCATAAATACCCAAATCGGTTCCATCAGTTCCTGAATCAATTGCCGGTGAACCAGTTTTTAAATGAAAATCGTAGTCATAACTAAAGGCAGCACCTTCTAAGGGGTAATTTTCAAATTTTGGGTCTTGATTTATTAAATTGCCGCTACCCACATTTCCTTCACCGGGAATGGTGTTATCGTTGCACATATAGGTAAGGTTGTTGTTGTAGGTTGCTCCAGTAGGGCCAAGAGGTTCGGCTGCATAGAAAATATTGTTTTTTATGATTACTTCGCCAATAGTACTTGCAAAAACATTGCTCGTTCTATTTATAAATAAATTATTCTTTATTTCTATAGTTGAATACCCTTCTGTTGGTAAACCACTAGTTATATATGCGTTATTAAAAATATTATTTGTGATTTGAATCCCAGAAATTTGACATATTGAAGGAGAATAAGCATGAATATTTATATTCTCAACAATGATGCAATTTGTAATAATATTATTTGAATATGTAACACCACCATATAGAAATTGAATATATTCAACTTTACATCTATTAAGAATCACATCATTAATAGATTGTGTTGTTTCGTCTCCACCGTTGAAAGGTCCGTTAAGACTTATTGCTCTTACAATAAATCCCATAATGACACTTCCACTAGCACTCAGTGATGAATTTAATCGATTTAATTCAACATTATTAATAATGGTATTTTCCCCATAAGGATTATTATATCCTGCACCAATTAACACCAACTGACGGTTAAAGGAAACATTACCATACGAAGTTGCAGAACCGGCAACCAAAATGGTATCGCCCGGAGATGCGGCATCAACGGCTGCTTGAAGATCGGTGTATTGTGCCCCGCCATCGGGGTTGTTGTCAACTGTTATTACTGTTGCATTAATGGTAAATGCAGTTAGTAACAAAAATGTAAAAAGTATAATTTGCTTTTTCATGATGGTATATTTTTAATTGATTAATACTAAGTTTTTTATCTTTCAAATGAATACCAGTAACCAACATCATCGGTTATATATAAATAATTACTACTAATTTCTTCGATAAAAGCAACACCACTATAAGGACCCCCATAATTTCCATAATAAATTGACGCTTCATCGGCATAATCCCAACCTTTCATATAGGTAGTTCCATTTGAATACTCAAAAATATAGCTGTTCGATTTGGTAAATGTCCAAATTCCACCAATATCGGGTGTGGTATGCGACGAATTGGTTAGAACCCAACTATCCCAAGTGAGTATATCAGTCATTGAAGTAGAATTAATTTCAGGCGCTTTGTAAGCAATTATTGTTATTGCAGTTGAACTATTATTTGGTGTTAGTTTAAATATTATATTTTGGTTGTCAATTGTTTGAATGCTAATTGAACCTAAACCATATAGCATTAAAACAGAATTATTTACAGATAATTCTCCAGTTAAAAAGCTACCATCGGATTTAGTAATAAAATACCGGCTTTCAACAAATTCGAAGGATTCATAATCCATTAGCGGCCCGGCAACCGTAAAAGTTCTCGAATATTCATTATCGTTTTCGTTGCTTTCATTAACATCGTTTTTTGAATCGAGTTTAATGGTAAGCGTATGATTTCCGGCGGTCAAATTTGGTATACTCCATGCCCAAGCACTGTTATGGCCTGGCTCTATATTCCAAAAATTAAAGTTTAAATCATGTACAAATTCGTTATCAAGATACACATCAATATAAAATGAATCGGGTGTGGAAACGGTACCGCTGTTTTTAAATGAAAAATAGTAGTAAAGTGATTCCCCTGCAGCAAATTCACTATCATCGTAGCAATTGTCGTAGCTTCCATTATCGTGGTTCTTAATAACTATTTTATCCGACCAGTCCTCTTTTTTATAAAATTGGAGGTTGGCTAAATCACTGCCTCCTAAATCAATAACCGTAAAAGTCCTTGAATATTCGTTATCTGATTCATTACTTTCTGCAATTTGATTGTCGTAATCAATCTTCATTTTCACCGTATGGGTGCCGGCTGTTAAAACAATATCATTCACTGCATAATTCCAGTGTGTTCGGTAATGTCCAGCCAAAAAAGGATTTCCTTCACCATAATCAATCACACGAACTTCAACACCATCGATGTAAAGAGCCGTTTTTATAGCTCGATTTATTGTTTCAGTTCCTGCATTTGCGTATGAAACTGCCAGATAAAGTTTAGAATCAGTTGTATATATTGGGTCATCATATAGTGAAATTGGCTCACCCTCGGTATAGGTGTTTTTTACCACAATATTATCACCCCAACCTTCAGGTTTATAAGGTATTAAATTAATTCCAGAGCTTTCTCCATTTACAAAAAAGCTTCTGGAGTATTCATTATCGCCTTCGTTGCTTTCAGTTATTTCATTATCCCCATCTAATATTATAGATATTGTGTGGTTTCCTGCTGTCAAATATGGGATATTCCATCCCCAGTTAACACCACCGTTTGGTTCTATTACCCAAGAATCAAAAGTTAAATCGTGCACAAAGACAGCATCAAGGTAAACGTCAATTTTAAAAGCATCGGGTATCGAAGCATCTCCACTATTTTTGAATGAAAAGTAATAATACAATGTTTCTCCTGCATTATATTCACTGTCATTATAACAATTATCATAACTACCATTATCATGGTTTTTAATCACAATTTTATCCGACCAGTCTTCTCTTTTGTAAAATTCCAGATTAGGTCCATTTTTAGAACCTTTAGTTCTGCTACCTTCAGCCAAAGTATATGGAACAGGTTCTAACTTTTGTGATCGATTAAATAATACTTGATTATTTGACAGCGTTGCATCCCCGTGATTATTTATATCGTATTTGCTGTTTATTACTTGTGTTGCAGGTAAAGGAAAGTCCTTATTTGTTATATCTACCTGACAACTCTTTTTTGTTGTCACAAACCATTTTGCTGCCCAATTACTTCTTGTTTGGTTATCTTCTTTTATAGAGGAATTCTCATTTTCGAGACTATCTTCAAACAGATCGCAAGAAGAAAAAGAAATAAAAAAAAGGAATAATAAGTAGAATAACTTTTTCATAATAGTAGGTTTTAAGTTTTTAATAAAGCAAACCCTTATGCCGGTTTAATTCCAATGCCACAGAATAGAATGACGCTTGAATACACAAGGGTTTGCAAAAAAATGTGTTTGCTTAAAATAGGGCATAGCATTGAATTTAAACCAAGGCTAAGTTATAACAGAAAACAGGTGTGTGTCAATGACACAAATGTGTCATTTTGGAGTTGTTTAAAATTCGGATTGGAAGTTTTAGATTCCGATATTTATAACAAAATGATATATTTTCTTTAAATTTATGAGTCAAGTATAAAAAGCATTCGAATTAAGATTTTCACCATTTTTTACCCTAGCCCTAAAACCTGCCTGGCAGGTAGGCAGGGGAAAACGTTGAAAATCAGACTCCCTTTAGGGTTGGGGTAATGCTGATTTTTAACTTTTCCCGATTTAGCACCTTTTTATACTGGACTCACTCATTATAACTACAATATCATACTAATCCGGTATCTTTTGCAAAAGCTACCAGCTCAGCCATATTATGAATATTCAATTTTTTAAAAATGTTTCGTTTGTGGTTATTTGTGGTATGAAAACTACGATTCATTTTTAATGCAATTTCTTTGGTAGTCATGCCAGATACATACAAAGCGGTTACTTCTTTTTCCGCTTTAGTTAATTTATTTAGACGAAGTTGGTTTTTTAATTGTTGAACTTCTTTATAATAGCGGTTGAGCAATATATTATAATCTAAATTAAAATCGCTTCCGGGTAAAGCAACTACCAGTAAAAAATTCGGATCATTTTGGATTGTTATTGCCTGAGCAGATACCAACATCCATTGCCAATCGTTGTTTTTATCCTTAATCCTGAAATTAATTACATGGTAGTGATTCCTGTCTTGCAAAACTAATTTTATTCCATTCCTGACAACCTCTATATCATCAGGATGATAAAAATCTTTCGATTCATCGGCAAAACCGATTTTAATCCTTTCTTCAAAAGAATAACCCATAATTTCTGTGTACTTTTTATTCATCCAGACAACCAGGGTATTTCCGTTTGTATCAATTTTTAATATATGAATTAATGCACCAATAGAATTAATAATTTCATGTAAGAAACTGTTTTCGTCATCTATTATTAGCTTATTGTTTTCTAAATGGACTTCCATATACATCTGAAATTTAAATTAATCCGGAATCTTTCGCAAAGGCCACCAATTCGGCCATATTATGGATATTTAGCTTTTTAAATACATTGCGTTTGTGGTTGTTTATAGTATTAAAACTACGGTTTCTCTTTATAGCAATTTCTTTCGTGGTTAAGCCGGTTACATATAATTCAATCACCTTCTTTTCGGTTTTACTCAATTTATTCAGCTTGAGTTCGTTTCTTAATTGTTTGATTTCTTTATAGTATCTGTCCAATAAGACGTTGAATTCAGGGGGAACATTATGAATAGGAACCGCCACTATCAAAAGATAATCAGGATCATTTTCTATAGTAAGAGCCTGAGAAGAAATGGTGAGCCATTGCCAGTTTCCTGATTTGTCTTTGATTCTGAAATTAATTAAATGAAATCTATTACGTTCTTTTAGGGCTTTGTTGGTTGCATATTTGATTAACTCAACATCATCGGGGTGATAAAAGTTATTTATGTGATCAGCAAAACCAATGTCTCTTCTTTCCTTTAATGAATAGCCAAAAAAATAAGGATACCTTTCATTAATCCATACCGGTAAAGTACGCCCTTTCTTATCAATTTTAATAATATGTATGGATGCTCCTACAGTATTTACAAGCTTCTCATAAAATGCTGCTTTGTTTTTAATTACTACTACGCCCTTTTTAATAATTGCATCCATATAATTTATTGCTTGCCACTAAATTTCAGACTATTATTATTTAAGTCGTAAAATAAGCGCTTATAATTTATATTGATCGTTCAGAAATTCTAGCAATTGCAAATTAAAACTATCGCCATTTTCGTATTGAGCCGTTTCAAATGAAAGGGAATTACCATGAAGAAACAAAATAGTTGTGTCGCTATCTTGTTTGTTATCAAAATAGGCAATTTTATGGTCGCTGATTGTGATAGATTTTTGTTTCATTCTTCATATTTTTTTGCGTTGCGTATCACATTTTTCTCCAAATTTACTTTAAAAACAAAATGTGCAGCAGATATATTTTGCTTGTGCGATTGAGTTTGCTGATCTATGGTGTTTTTGTTATTATTTCATGTGTTATTAATTCACATATACTTTCTATTGATTTAAGCTAACTAATTTAGTGGCTCTTAGAAAACTAGCTTATTTCCTTTGTCTGCACACGCCCTTTTGTTCCCTAAAGGGATCAACCCGCTTAATGTGAGGTGGTTCCCTTTTAGGGGATCAAGGGGCGAACAATGGAAATATTCGAATTTATCCGTTTTCTAAGTCACACTAATTAGTCTTCATATTCAAACACATACCAAATTTACAAATAAATACAATAAATTATTTATTTATTTTAGTCGCTACCATAACTTTTCAATAAACTTCAAGCAGAGCTATTTTCTGGCAAAAAGCTTGAATGATTACTAATTTTCAATCAAAGACAGCACTCCCCTGATGAAAGCTATTCGAAGGGTGAAAGCTGAAAAGTATATATTCGGATATTAATCCGATACTCATTTTTAATTGGTTCTACTTCCAATTTAGTGGGTAATTTTATAAGATGTGTATTTTTAAATTTTTAGGTCAACAGTTTTCAGATTCAGTACACAGTACACAGTACACAGTACACAGTACACAGTACACAGTACACATAGATAAAAATGTACTATTCGTAAGTTTTCCCACTAAATTCGTAGTAATACCTTTTAATTTATATAATACAAGGTGTAGGAAGCGATTTTATCATTAGTTTTGAAAAAAAAAACAGATGCAACGTCAAAATAAAAATGAACTATCTAGCTGCAAGCAGACGAAGTATCAAAATAGTAGAACTTTTATTTTCTCGCAGCAAGCTGCGGGGAACTTTTCTCATGAGCAAGGCGAACTATTCTCACGATCCCGAGAATATCGGGAGAGTAATAATATGAACCCACATTGTGGGATTCAACAAATAAATAGTTTGGCCAAAAACAAAACACCCTTTCTGTTTATTATTGATTACACTAAGGAAAATATTATAATTGAAGAATTAGCAACTATTTCATCGGAAGAAATTCTTTTTGATGTGAACGGGCAAAGCAATTTTTACACCGAAAAAGAAGCATCGACGGAAGCACCCATTTTCACTAAAAAACCTATTGATTTTAAAGCCTTTGAACAGGGTTTTTCTTATGTGCTGGCAAATTTAAAACAAGGCAATTCCTATTTAACAAATTACACCTGCGAAACTCCAATTAGCACAAATTTGTCGTTAAAAGATATTTTTCGAAAAAGTGAAGCTAAATATAAACTCTTATATAAAAACCTCTTTGTAGTATTCTCACCCGAAACCTTTATAAAAATTACCGACGGGAAAATCTTTAGTTTCCCCATGAAAGGAACCATAGACGCATCAATTCCGGAGGCTGAAAAAATTATACTGAATGATTTAAAAGAGACTGCTGAACACGCTACCATTACCGATTTAATAAGAAATGATTTAAGTAAAGTTGCAACTAACATAAATGTTGATAGGTATCGATATATTGACAAAATAAACACCAACCACGGGGAGCTATTACAAATTAGTTCACAAATTAGTGGAGAACTTCCTATGGGCTATCAAGCCAACTTAGGTGATATAATATTCAGTTTATTGCCTGCGGGTAGTATAACTGGCGCCCCAAAACAAAAAACAATTGAAATTATTAAAGAAGCCGAAACTTATAAGCGGGGATTTTATACCGGGGTTTTTGGATTGTTTGATGGCAAATCCGTAGATTGTGGAGTGATGATTCGTTTTATTGAGAATAAAAATGGAAAATTGGTTTTTAAAAGTGGTGGGGGCATTACTGTTAACAGTAAGGCCCACGATGAATACGATGAAATGATTAAAAAAGTTTATTTACCCTTTCATTAATCAATTATTTTCCCTTTCGATGAATTAAAACTAGAATAACCGATGCTTCGAGATATTGAAAATAATTATATAGTTGATAATTCAACTCCAAACCATAATCTGTTGCCGCACTATAATAAACATAGGATTCAATAATATCGGTATTTTTCCCCGAATTGTATCTAGTATTCCATTCGGCCACATACAATCTATTCCAGTTTTCATAATAGTTTTGCGTGTAAAACTCTTTTGGTTTTGCAAGGGTTTGAAACCACAAATCGAATCCGGGATCGATAATAAGTAATTGATATTCTAAAGAATCGTTTGGTGAAGAAATTTCCACTTTTGTGATTTTTTCTTGACAAAAAGACTCTAAAACACTAAGCGCAATAACTAAAAATTATGGTTATCCTTATAAATACCTAAATAGGTTTTAACAAAAAAAAACTAAGGCTGAAAGCCTTGCATAGTTTAGCTTGGGGCATCGCCCCAAGAAATAGAACCTACAAAGAAAAG
>JAEINW010000135.1 GCA_016342715.1 Salinivirgaceae bacterium
CTTAGCGATTATGACGAAGCTATTTCATATTTGAATAAATTCGATTCCGATGATATTATGGTAAACACAATGGCAACAGGAGCTATTGGAGATGCTTATGCTGAATTAGGCGAGTTTGATAAAGCAATTTCATATTATGAAAAGGCTGCTAATTCAAATGTTAATGATTTTACAACTCCTATATTTCTTAACAAAGCAGCACAATTACTTGAAGATCAAGGAAAATACAACAAAGCAATTACTTTGTACGAAAAGCTTAAAAATGATTACAGCAAATCTCAAGAAGGAAGATCAGCTGAAAAACAAATTGCAAGAGCAAAAAGCAAAATTTAAACAAAATTTATTTTTTCAAGATATTGAAAGTATCATTAACTTAGGTTTTTGATACTTTTTTTTATTCTAAGATATAACAAAATAAAAATCTCAAATACAAAATACGATGGCCACTTCTCTTAAAAATCTATCCGATTACAACATTAAATCAGTTGAAAATGCACAGAACATGAAATTTGGTATTGTGTTAGCCGAATGGAACACTGAAATAACTGAAGCTTTATATAATGGAGCTTTCAACACCTTAATAAAACACGGTGCAAAAGAAGAAAACATAGTAAAAAAATATGTTCCTGGCACTTTTGAACTTACCCTAGGTGCGCAATTAATTGCAGAAAACATCGATGTGGATGCTGTTATTGTTTTGGGTTGTGTTATTCAGGGCGAAACCAGACATTTTGATTTCATTTGTCATGGTGTTACACAAGGAATTACCGATTTAAATATAAAATATAAGCTTCCGTTTATTTTTGGCGTATTAACTACTGAAAATCAGCAGCAAGCATTAGACAGAGCTGGCGGAAAACATGGAAACAAAGGCGATGAAGCTGCAATTACTGCTATTAAAATGGTTTCGTTAAAAAACAGCTTGAAATAACAGAATAAATAGTCGAACGTGAAAAACCTCTGTTTTTATACAGCTAAAAAAAATGAAATTTATTTATCTTTTAACTGGCTTTGATTCATAGTTAAAGCTTTATAAAAACAAGGCTGAAAGCCTGTAAATAATTAAGATTTCATTGTTTATTTTTTCGATCATTTCTGTAAGGTTTTTATATAATTTCAGGAATTTCTTGCACTTTTGATCTATTAATTAAAACCAATTAGTAATAAATAACCGTTAATAATCGATAAGTTAAAAAGATAATTAAGCTTTAGTACATTTAACGGATCATATTGAATAGTTGTGGAGCAAGCTAAATATTTTGAAAAGGTCAGTCATAAATGATATAGTTTAGAATTTAAACAACCTCGCTGCGAGCATCGGGGAAAAAGACACCCTCTATTATTTCAAATATCCATTTGATGCTTTTTATTATCATTAGTTTCGGTTTTGCATTGTTTGTATAAGTAAGACAATATCCTCACCAGCCTCCTTAGAAAGGAGGTCTGTCTGCCGATAGGCAGGGAGTTAGTGAGTACTTTCAATGAAACGTGAGTGTTTAAAAATTGAACCAAATTTTTCAATTTTGTAGAATGAAGTTACTCACTTCGTTCGTGAGAACGCTACCGCTAAGCTCCTCCCTTTTTAAGGGAGCTTAGGTGGGATAAAAAGTACTCTCAATTTTATATTAGTGGTTTACTTATTTGGTATTTGCTTTTCAAATTGATAGCATGTAGTTTGGTAACTTTAAAAGCGAAGCAGGCGCTTCGCTATCCAGAGGAACATAAAGCGCCTACTGTGAGAATAAATTCCAATATTTTGTAGCTCTCAACTCCCTACCAATTTTAGGGAGGGCTGGGAAGGGTAAAAAATACTTTAATTAATTTTCAAAGCAGTAAAGTAGATTTAATTCAAATGATTATTTATCTATAATGGCTGAAAGCCATAAATAACATAGCTTAGGGCAACGCCCTAAGTTATTTGCAGTTAATAACAGGCGATGCAAGCATAATATCTATATTTATGAAATTATCTACATGCATCGCAACAATTTAATATTAAATATTTAGGTGATGGTTTTATTTAAACCCACAACTTTTCAAATTGATCCCATTTAACTAAATAGTACTAAAAAGAAAATCCATCTAACATTAGCTAGATGGATTTTTTCATTTATATATAATTGAATAATTATCTTTTTGGTGGCTGAATACCTTTTTGCTTAGCCATATTTTCTAATCGCTGCTGAAACTTTGATTTTACTGGCGCTTTTTTATTCGACTGGACAGCTTTTAGTTTGGCCAAAATCTCCTCATCATTAACAGTTCGGCGAATTAACCAAGTTTGAATAATCGTAATTAATAAGGATAAGAAATAATAATAACTTAATGCTGATGCATAACTATTAAACCAGAATAACATCATAAATGGCATCATATACATCATCATTTTCATACCAGGCATTTGTTGGTTACCCATGCTCATCTGGTCGTTAAACTTCATGTAAACGATATTAACAACGGTCATTAACAATGCAAATAAACTAATATGACTTCCAAAATTAAAAGGAACTGTAAAAGGCAAATTAATTACGGCATCATAGGTTGACAAATCGGTTGCCCACAAAAATCCCTCCTGCCTTAATTCAATTGACGAAGGAAAAAATCGAAACATTGCAATCAACAATGGCATTTGAAAAAGCATCGGTAAACAACCTCCCATTGGGCTCACTCCCACTTTTTTATAAAGAGCCATGGTTGCTTGTTGCTTTTTCATGGCATCTTCCTTTTTAGGAAATTTCTCGCCAATCTTATCAACTTCTGGTTTCAAAGCTTTCATTTTAGCCGTTGACATATATGACTTATATGTGAATGGAAAAATAATTATTTTAATAAGAATTGTAAGAATTAGAATAATTAATCCATAGTTTGAAATATATTTTCCAAGCCAATTAAACACTGGTATTACGAATCCCACATTAACCCATCTAAAAACACTTCTTCCTAAAGGAATAACTTCTTCCAAATCAAGGTCAAGATTTTTTAAAGTTCTATAGTGGTTTGGGCCAAAATAAAACTGCATAGGAATACTTTCTGTTGCTTTTCCATCGTAGGGCACTGAAATCTCAGAAGTGAAATGTTTTAAATATTTTGGGTTAATAATTTCCTTTTCAGCTTTAACTAGGGCATTACTAAATGTGTTCTTAGTAATTAATGTAGCATTAAAAAACTGTTGCTTGTATGAAATCCATTTTAATGGAGTACTCAAGGTTTCATTAGCACTTTCTGATCTTAAACTTAAACTTTCAACCTCAGCTCCATTAAACTTATAAAAAATAGAGGTATTTTGCTCTTCCCAATTCTCACCTTTTTCAAAGCCAGTAATATAACTGTTCCAATTTAGGGTTATATAACCTGTATTTGCAGCTATCAGATTATTAACATTTACGAAATTAACATCAAAATCAATCACATAACTATTGGGCGAAATAGTATAAATAAATTCAACGTATTTTGAGTCTTCAACAGCCAATTTAAAGGTAAACGATTCCGCTTTATCTGAAACTTTTTTTGATTCGATACCTTCTAATTGAGAAAAGAACAACTTGTCTGTTGAAATACTACGATTTTTTGAGAAAAAGTTTAAAGCAAATTCCGTTGAATCTCCTTCAAATAAAATCAGTGGTTTTCCATCCCATGTTTTATATTTCTTTAGTTCAACAGAATAAACCCTTGCACCAAGATTGGTTAATTGAACTTTTAATAGATCATTTTCTAAGGTGTAAAATTCTCTTTTGCCAGTAGCAAATTTCCCAAAATCTCCGTAGGCATCGTTTAATTCTTTAACAATTACATCTTCAGTTCTGCTTTCAGTATCTGATATTTTTGCGTTTGTTTTCGATTGTTCTTTTACCATAACAGCACTTATTGCCCGTTCTTTCTGAACCATAGCAATTGAATCTTGCTTAATTTTTTGTGCTGCAATTTCTTCTTCTGTAGGTTTTGTAAAGTAACTCCAAACAAATAGAGTTCCAACAATAAGTAATAAACCTATCCACGAATTTCTGTCCATAATTAATTAATTGTATTAAAAATCTTTATTCTAAAGTTGCTTTTACAAAACTCACAAATATTGGATGTGGCTTTATAACTGTCGATTTATATTCTGGATGGAATTGAACTCCAACAAACCATTTATGTTTAGGTATTTCAATTATTTCAACCAAATTGGTTTCAGGATTAATACCTACTGGAACCATTCCAGCTTTTTTAAGTTCTTCTAAATATTTATTATTTAATTCATATCTGTGGCGATGCCTTTCGTTTATTAATTCTTCTTGGTAAGCATTAAAGGCATGACTTTTCTTTTCAAGTTTGCATGGATATGAACCCAAACGCATGGTTCCGCCTTTCTCTAAAACATTCTTTTGTTCTTCCATAATGTCAATTACCGGATAAGGAGTTTTCTCATCCATTTCAGAAGAATTGGCTTTCTCCAAACCTAAAACATTTCTGGAGAATTCAATAACCGCACATTGCATTCCCAAACAAATTCCTAAAAATGGAATGTTTTTTTCTCTGGCATATTTTACGGCTAAAATCTTCCCTTCCATACCACGGTGTCCGAATCCAGGAGCTACTAATATTCCTTTAACATTTCCCAAGATATCATCTACCGTTTTTTGAGTTAAGCTCTCAGAATGTATCCATTGTATATTAACCTTGCATTTATTGGAACAACCAGCATGAACAAACGACTCAGCAATTGATTTATAAGCATCTTGCAATTCAACATACTTACCAACTAAGGCAATATCAACCGTTTTTTCAGGTTCTTTAAAGTTGTGAAGAAATTCTTTCCAAGCTTCTAATTTAGGATCCTTTGTTACTGGCAAATTAAACTTTTCAAGTACTCTTCTATCTAATTCCTCATCTTGCATACGCAAAGGAACTTCGTAAATAGTACTTACGTCAATGGATTGAATTACATTTTTAATATTTACGTTACAAAATAAGGCAACTTTTCCTTTTATATCTTCAGTAAGTTCTCTTTCGGTACGTAAAACTAAAATATCGGGCTGTACTCCTGCTTCTAATAATGATTTTACTGAATGTTGTGTTGGTTTGGTTTTCAATTCGCCTGAAGCTCTTAGATAGGGAACCAAGGTCAAATGAATTACCATTGCATTTCCTTCTAATTCCCACTTTAACTGACGAACTGTTTCAATGTAGGGTAACGATTCAATATCACCTACAGTACCTCCAATTTCAGTAATAACAAAATCGTATTTGTATTTTGTACCAAGCAGTTTTATCCGGCGTTTAATTTCATCGGTAATGTGTGGAATTATTTGCACGGTTTTTCCTAAAAAATCACCCCTTCGTTCTTTTTCAATTACCGATTTATAAATTCTACCTGTGGTAACATTATTTGCTTGCGATGTAGGAAAATTCAAAAATCGCTCATAATGTCCCAAATCTAAATCAGTTTCGGCTCCATCGTCGGTAACAAAACATTCTCCATGTTCATATGGATTTAAAGTTCCAGGATCGACATTTAAGTAGGGATCAAGTTTTTGAATAGTAACTTTAAAACCTCTTGCTTGCAACAATTTTGCTAGTGAAGCAGAAATAATTCCTTTTCCTAACGAGGATGTAACACCTCCGGTGACGAAAATATATTTTGTAGTAGACAATTGCTTTTATTTTTAATTTTTAAACACCTGCACAAAAGTACATTATTAATTCAAATTTAATAATATCTATTACTTAAAATAGCCTATTAAATAGGTAGAATAAGCATAAAGCCCGGCAAACCGGGCTTTACATTAAAATGTTATCGTAGCACCTATACTGGGTAATATTGGTAATTGATAAACTTTTTCCATTTTTACTCTATCAACGTAAAAAATATTTTTTCTGTTATATATATTGGTAACGCTACCTGTCATTTGTATTTCAGTTCTATCTGAAAGGTAAAAAGTTTTCTTAATATTTACATCGAATCTGTGGTATGTAGGCATTCTACTTGTATTAATATTGCCAAGCAAATATGATAAATCGCCATTAACATTTTTATAATCTGATTCAATACCATTTTGTAAGGGTACTTTTTCATAATAACCTCTGGTTGGAGTAAATGGAAATCCAGAACCAAAATTCCAACGGCAACTAAACTCCCAATTTAAATCCTTTCCAAAAGTATATGAGCCCAGGAAATTAATATTATGTCTCCTATCAAAGTGCGGTGCATAATCCTTAACAACAATTTCAGATGCATCATTTAAAAATTCGCCTGTTCTATTTACTTTACCAATAGAATAAACAAACCACAAATAAAACCTTTTATAATCGTATTTGGCAAGAAAATCAACTCCATAGGCGTCTCCTTTTTCAATAATAAAGTCTTCTTTCAATATATAAGGATCCATTGCTGAAAGTTGATCGTCATCAATAAGCTTATTTCTATTAAGTTCCGTCATTTGAGTATTTAATTTGTAATACCCTTCGATATTAAAATTAATTCTGTTGGTTAAATCATATTCAAAACCTAAAATAGCATGTCGTGACTTTTGTAATGCACTGGTAACAGGTTCCCCATTAAACTCTTTTTGCAAATCATCAGGACCAGTTAAAAACCCATAAAATAAATTAACTACATCTTTATCGGAATTTGCAGCAATAAAATTTTGCGAGTATATGCCACCTGCAGCTTTTAGTCTAAGTTTATCATTAATCTTATATTTTAGACCCAATCTAGGCTCAAAACTTGTTTCCGATAATGATGCATAATATTGAACACGTAATCCTGGTTCAATTATTAACCTACCTAAATTTTTCTTATACACTGAATAAACACCAAGTTCTGAAGTGTTTTCAACTTGACCCGTATGTTTTCCAACTGAATTAACAAATTCAAAATCGGTTTTAAATCCCGATATTTCAACACCATAATCAAGTTTGTCATCTCCTAAAAAATAGGTAAAGGTAAGACCCATATTAAATCCACCAACCTCACTCTTTCTGGGTTTATTATCGGCCGAAGCCAATTCTATGGTATAATTTGAATAGGCAAGATTTGCAGTAATTAATGCCGATGAGCCTTGCGGAACAAGTACAACATTTGAACCTATACCAAAGGTAGTCCAACTCAAATCAGAAATATCTTCATATCCTTTAACAAAATCAGTAAAATTAAAACCAAAAACATTAACCTTACTCCCATTTTTACCGTTTAACGATAATTTTCCATACAAATCGGTAAAACCAAAGGGCAATCCATTTTCATTGGCATAGGTATATAGTTGCTTTGATGTTTCTTTTAAATAAGATGTTTTTAATGAACCAACCCAAGAAAGACTCAAATCGTTATCCTCTTTTGCTTTAATCAAAGGCCCTTCGAGAAGAATCTTAGCACCAAAAGTGTCCCCCGATAATTTTCCGGAGAGATGCTTTTTATTTCCATCTTTTGTTGTTATGTCCATTACTGAACTAATTCTACCTGAATATTGAGCATTAAAACCTCCTGTAAAAACATCAGCATTTCGAATAATATCAGAATCAAAAACAGAAAAAAGTCCAATAGAATGAAAGGGATTATAAATTACCATTCCGTCAAGTAACACTTTATTTTGAATGGGTGATCCTCCACGAATATATAATTGTCCGCCTTGATCTCCAGTAAAAACAACACCTGGAACGACTTGCAAATACTGAGCTAAATCAGGTTGGGCACCCATAGTAGGAAGTTTACTGATCTGCTTTGGAGTAACTTTAGTAATAGATGCCTGAATTGATTTTTTATTTTCTTGCCGCTCTGCAGAAACAAGAAACTCCTCTAACCTTATTGATGATTCTTCAAGAAAAAGTTTTTGAGTCAACATCTTATTTCTTTCAATTTCAATGGGTACAGTCAAGGTATCATAGCCAATATAGGTAATAGTAAGTATATAATTTCCAGGAGGCACTTTTGAGATATTATAATATCCGTTAACATCAGTAGATGCTCCAATTGTTGTTCCTTTTAAATATACGTTAGTAAAAATAACTGGCTCCCCAGTCTTTTTTTCGTATACAAAACCACGTACTGAACCATCCTGGGCATTTGCTGTTATTAGCACAAAAACAACAACAACAAAAACAACAATTTTTTTCATCTAGGAATTTTATTTTAAAGGTTGGAAATAGTCAGACAAGAAAGTCTGACTATTTTTATATTATTAATCAATATCTTGATCTGCTTTATCTAAAAATCTAAGTTTTTCTCTTAAAGCAACCATTCTTTCTTTCGCTAACTCAATTTTTTTCAAAACTTCTCCCATTAATGCTTCCGAATTGCTCGATTTTGAAAAGAATCCAATATTATTTTCATAAAGAGAAATTTCATTTTCAAGCTCATTAATTTTACTTACAAGCTTGTTTCTTTCAGAATATAATTTACTTCTTGAATTAGAACTCACCCAGGTATCCACTTTGCTCTTGAAATTAATTTTATTTCGTTCCGAAATATCAATTTTTAATTTCTCAAACTGCTCGTCAATAGCATCTCTGAACTCCTTTTGAATTTCATCTTTTTGTTTGATTGGCACATGTCCAATTTCCGACCACTCTTTTTGAATAGCCATTAATTGCTTCAGATTTTCCTTTTCAGTATCGGCTTTTTGGAAATTTTTTATTTTTTCAATTAATTCTTGTTTCAATTTCAAATTATCTTCCTGACGAGAATCAACCGTATTGAAAAATTCCGATTTCACATTAAAGAAATAATCGCAAGCTGTTCTAAATCTTTTCCATAGCAATTCAGAATGTTTTTTAGGAACCGGCCCTATTTCTTTCCATCTTTTTTGTAGATTAATAAAATCTTCTGTTGTTTTCTTCCACTCTGTGCTATCTTTTAATGCTTCAGCCTGTACGCATAAATCTAACTTATATTGCATGTTGTTTTTTTGCACTTGCTTTGCATCTTTATAGAAATCTCTTTTACGAGAAAAGAACTCATCACAACCTGTTTTAAAACGCTGATATATTTTATTATTGTCTTTTTTAGGAGCAAATCCTATGGTTCTCCAAAACTTTTGAATTTCAATTATTTCTTGCGCCTTATCTTCCCAATCTTTTGGTTTTGTAAAATTAAAAGCTACTATTTCTTCTACCTTTTCGCACAAAGCTTCTTTCTGCTCAAGATTTGTTACTTGTTGATCTTTTAAACTTTCGAAATAATCTTGGTGCCTTTTATTAATAGAGGTTGTAGCAGCTTTGAATCTTTCCCACAAATCGTCTTTATTATCACGAGGAACAGGGCCAATTTCTCTCCATTGGTTATGATATTCCTGTAATGTTTTGAATGCTTTTGTTACCGAATCGCTTAAAAGTAATGCCTCAGCATTTTCACAAAGCTTAATTTTAAGCTCCATATTCTTTTTTAAATCAAGATCACGAAGCTCTTTATTTATATTAATGTAGTCATAAAACTGTTCCACATTATGATTATAGGTTTCCCACAAGTTTTTAACTTCCTTTTGAGGCACTAAACCAATATTTCGCCATTTATCTTGAAGGTCTCTAAATTCCTGAAATGTTTTATTAATTGATTCCTCTTTATTAATCAGCTCCTTGATCTCATCAATGATTTGATATTTTATTTTAAGATTTTCGTATTTCTGATTCTCAATATTTTGAGTCAGTTCATACTTTTTTGTTTTAAACTGATTGTAAAGAACCTTAAATGTTTCCTCTGATGTTTCGTCCGAAAACTTAAAATCATCCGGATTTCCGCCTTCTTCAACAAAAACTTTTTTCTCTTCTGCCGATTCAGCTTTATATTTTTTATAAAATAATGTTTTTATCTCTTCAACTGCATCTTTAATCGTCTCAATAGGATAAGCATTAATTAATCCGTTTAGTTTGCTTAGCAACTCTGACCTAACTAATCCGGAATAATCTTCTTTCTCAAAACTATCTTTTTTTGACTTTTTATTTTCCGATTTCGACTCCAATTCACTTTCAGTCTTCGCCCCAACAACTTCAACTTCCTTCTCCTCGATCATTTCTTCCTCAATTTTTTCGGAACTGGGACTCTCCTGAGTTTGCTGTTCTGTTTTAACTTCAACATCCTCTGATACTACCCCATCGCCACTAAGCTGTGGATCAATTTGGGTTTCTAAGTTTTGTTTTTCATTCTGTTCAACTGACTTGTTTTCAGTTGATTCTGCACCTTTTTCAGGTTGATTGGTTTCGTTCGTAAAATCGCTAGTTTCCATCTATTAAATAATTAAATGACAGTTAGATTCAATGTGTACAAATACATTTTAGTTTCAACCTACGAAAATATAATTTCTGTTTGAAAAACCCCAAGATTCTTAGCATTATTTACAATAAACAAAAAAGCGGATAAGAATTAACCTATCCGCTCTCAAAAAATACCTTCTCAATTTATAAAATATCAATATTCCTTGCGGCTTTCTTTACAGCTGCTTCAACCTTTGCAAAGACTATTGTTAATATTCCATTTTCTGATTTAGCTTCAATACCTTCAGTATTAATTTTATCTGAAAGTTTAAATTTTTTCTCAAAACTTTCAAAAATTAAACTATTTTCACTTTCGTTTTCTGGTTTATTCGACTTAATAGTTAGAATTTGATTATCCAACTCTATTAAAATATCTTCTTTTGAATATCCAGGAAGAGCTATTTTAAGCTCAATACTTGTGTCGTTTTCCGATACATGGTATTTTAATTCCGATGTTGGTTTGCAATCTTCAAATCTTCCTAAATGGCTGTCGTTAAAACTTTCAAAAAATGCTTTTCTTGCCATTCCGTTGGTTGAACCTGGGTAGTTAAATTTTACTAATGTCATTTTTATATCCTCCTCTTTATTAATTCATATTATTATTTGTTTCATGCTTGATGCTTTCAAATAAAATACCAATTAACAATTCAAGCCATTTTGTCACTTTTTATTGCTTACGATATGTCATTTTGTCTTCTCTTGGGTTTTATAAATAAATTATGTCTGCTTTTTAATTTGCTATTATAATATGATCAGGTTACTTTTGCCAAAAATTTAACGATGCGCATAGATATCTTAACCGTTGTTCCTGAATTATTAGAAAGTCCGTTTAATCATAGTATTATTAAACGAGCCAAAGAAAAAAAGTTGGCTGAAATACACATTCACAACATTAGAGATTTTTCTGAAGACAAGCACAAGAAAGTAGACGATTATGCATTTAGTGGTGGTGCCGGAATGGTAATGACTATTCAGCCTGTTGAATCTGCAATTTTACATTTAACCCAACAACGAAAATATGACCATATAATTTACACGTCTCCCGACGGTAAAAGATTGAATCAGCAAATGGCCAATGGATTATCAATAGCAAAAAATATTATTATTTTATGTGGCCATTACAAAGGAATTGATCAACGAATAAGAGAACATCTGATAACTCAAGAAATATCTATTGGCGATTATGTACTTACCGGGGGCGAACTTGCTGCTGCAGTTATTTGCGATGCAATTGTTCGCTTAATCCCTGGGGTTTTATCTGATGAAACCTCTGCCTTAACTGATTCTTTTCAAGATGATCTGTTAGCTCCACCTGTATACACTCGACCGTCGGAATATAAAGGATGGAAAGTTCCGGATATTCTTTTATCGGGCAATTCAAAAAAAATAGAAGAATGGCAAATGGAGCAAGCTTTAGAACGAACTAAAAAACTAAGACCTGACTTGCTTAATGATGATTTTTAACGTAATATTTTGCGTACAAAGGCAACGGTAAAGTACGACATTAAAAATACGCCAATAAATCCTTCAACATTTGACAACCAACGAATCGCACCCATTGGATAAAAATCGCCATATCCTATTGTTAAAAAAGTAACTCCCGAATGATAAAAACTTCTGCCAACTACATTTAATAAATCATGATCTCCTCCTAAGCCAGAAACTATATTTCCAATTTTTGTTAGTAAAACAAATACATACACAAGACTGAATAGCACGTATGTGGCTATCATCGAAAGCATTACCCGAAACGGATCGGTTGCATATAAGCCCATCCAATCGAAAAGTAATTTTTTAAAAAACACAACAGGGGCATAATAAATTGCCGCCCATTTGTTTTTTTCAATTGCCTGATGATATTCTGCTTTCATTTCAAAACGTTTAAACCATATGTACGAATAATCCTCATTATTATACTGCCCTGTTATATTGAATGATTCTTTTAGAGTACGAAACTGATTCGCTTTTTCCGAAAACGATGTATTATGCTGATTACTAATAATATCCAATACATTATTTTCTTTCCAATCAATATAAACGGTTCCCAAAAGTCTCATGCCTGAAATATTCAACACATCAATTTTTACATTAGTTTTGTGTGGTTTAAAATCAACGATATCGCGAACAATAGTGTCCGATAAGTCAACATAAGGACAAGAATTTACACGTAAATCACAATATTGATCTAAATGACATCCGTTTAAAATAAGCGATTTAAAACTTGCGTTACGAAATGAAATATTACTATTACCAAAATCAGCTTTTTCAAAGTTAATTTCGGACTGTTCTAATTCGGCTAATTCAAAGTTAACATTGCCTGCACCAAATTTTGCCTTTTTAAAAGTTATACGTCCTTTTGCTTGAATGGCTTCAAAATTTGCTTCACCATTACCAAAAACCGAACGATTAAAATTCACTTTTCCCCTATTAAATTCAACGGTTCTAAAATCGATATCACCTTCACCAAAGTTTGTGCGTTCAAAAGAAATATTACCACCTCCAAAATGGGAATAGTGAAAATCTACTTTTCCATTACCAAACCTTGCTACTTTGAACGACACATCCCCATCATTAAAATTTGTGTTCAAAAATATCACATCACCATTTCCAAAATCGGTATTAACAAAATTTAACTCACCAATTCCAAAATCAGTATATTGAAAATTTTTCTCGCTTTCTCTAAAGATTGAATTTTTAAAAAACACATCACCCTCACCGAATATACTATTTGAGAAATCTATTTTTTTTGACCGGAAAAAGCAATAACTAAAATCTACTTCCCCATCACCAAAATTTGTATGGGCGAATGATAAATCATCACTATAGAAATAAACATTTGCAAAATCGACTTTACCCTCTGCTATCTTAAGGTGAGAAAAATCAACAATAAAATCGGAATAGAAAAATGCACCAACGGTTGATATTGAATTTAATTCAACGGTTGATTTTTTTTCTAAAATGCGACTACGCAAATAAGCCGACATTGAAAAGTTATGCACATAGCAATTATCTAAATCAATTGTTTTATCTTGCTCAATCTCCTGATAAATCTGCTCGGTTTTTTTGTGCCCATACTCTGATGCAAAAAGTATTTTTCCTCGTATATCGTAAAATGTTAGAACTGCTGTTAATGGGTAGTTTTTACCCGAATTATTTGTAAATGGTTTATCTAAAATTTTAGCGTCAAATGTTTCAAAGTATAGATTTATCATAAATAATTATTTTTCACTCACTTAATCAAAATCAAATTTAATCCATTATAAATTAATTCAATGACTCTATTTACATTATTTATAAGGAAATTTTAAATATGATGATAAAGTAGAATAGCTTTGCTAATGATTTACAAACGCACTTTTAAATAAACTTTTATTAAAGATGCTTGTTTTATCACAAACTTAATATTAACACTAAAAAATATACAAAAATGGCTTTTGAATTACCAAAATTACCGTACGAGCTTGATGCTCTTGAACCACACATAAGTAAAACAACTTTAGAATACCATTATGGAAAACATCATCAAGCGTATGTTAGCAACTTAAATAATTTGCTTGGCGGAACAGAGTTTGAAAATGCTGATCTTGATACAATTGTAAAAAAATCACAAGGAGGAATTTTCAATAATGGTGCTCAAGTTTGGAATCACACCTTCTATTTCATGCAATTTTCACCGAGTGGCGAAAGAACACCTCAGGGCAAATTAGCTGATGCTATTAAGACCCAATACGGATCGTTTGATGCATTTAAAGAAGAATTTACTAAAGCTGCCGCCACATTATTTGGTGCTGGTTGGGCTTGGTTAGCGCTTGACAAGGCTGGTAAATTAGTTATAAAACAAGAAAGTAATGCTGGAAACCCACTCCGTGATGGTTTAAAACCAATTTTAACTTGCGATGTTTGGGAACATGCGTATTATTTAGATACTCAAAATGCAAGACCAAAATATTTAAGCAACTTTTGGGAAATTTTAGACTGGAATAAAATTGGCGAAAGATTCTAAAATATATTTTTATTATAATATTCAAATGGCTAATAATCATGATTATTAGCCATTTTTTTATACTTATTTTAATAAAAAACAATATGGTTATCCCTATGTCAACCTAAATTGGCAAATTAGAAATGGTGGTTTTAAAAAGTCGATTAATACACTCAGAAAATTAATTGTCTGTAAGGCATATTTATCAACGCCTCCGGTATTGAACATGTGAAAAATCGTTGCAGAAATATTAATGATACCCAAATTGAGCGATTAGCTATCGCTA